>JBAYOJ010000035.1:0-13322 GCA_041678385.1 Burkholderiaceae bacterium
ACGAAAATTTCTACGGCGGTGCTACTTGTTCCCATAAGCTTCCACCATGACGTATTTACGAATTGGCCCCAGTTCGGGATCCTGGCCGGCATAGGTTTCGACGGCGTGGGCGGGGGCGACTTCGTCGACGTTGAAAATTTCCAGAGTCTCCGCCCACAGGCAATGGCAGGAGGGATCGGCGCTGAGCACCTCAAGGGCGGCGATCTCGGCGCGGCTGGCGCCCCCGATGCGCCAGGATTGTTCCAGCACCCCCATCGCAGGGCGCCCCCGGATGTCGGTGCCACCCGCCACGTCGTAGTTGCGGCGGGATGCGAAGAAACCAGGGTAACAGGCGTCGGCGGCTGCGTCGTAGCGTTGCGCCATGGTGATGGCTGCGCGCAGACCTTCACCAAGCGGCAGGCCCAGCAGGACATCATAGTTGCCCCGACAGAACCGCAGGCGGGAACCGCCGTAGACCCATTCACCGCGATTGTCACGCGTGAGCCGCTGAGTGCCGATATAGCTGGCAGTGAGATGGGGCAGCCGTACTTGTCCCACGCTATAGGTAGTGACGTTCTCCAGATGGGTTTCCAGGACCACCCCACATTCCCCTAATAGCGTGGTGTCCAGGCCTTCCAGGGCCGCATCCAGCCCTTTTTCGTCTCGCAACAGCACCTGCCCCCGGCCGGCGGTGGCATGTACCGGCTTGAGCCGCAACGGCCCCTCGGCCAGCAGCCGCTGCGCGCCTATGTGCACGTCATCGAAAGAGAATGCCGTGTAGCCGTGCAGGGTCGCGTCAGCGACCTGTTTGCTGAATTCGGCGGACCACCCTTGCGGATGACCCGCGTTTTCCCGGACCAGCCCATGTGAAATGGCCTTGGTAGGCATAAAGGCATGGTTGGCATAACCCCCGAAGATGTCCTGCTCTCCGCGTATACCCAGGCGGTCACGCTGGGCCGGGGTCAGGATGGTATCTGAAGGAATAAAGTAGCAATGTTTGCCTGCGTGGCGGGCCTCGTCATAGTAGCCATCGTAGGGCACGTCCATAAGATCCGCGATACGCATGGCGATGTCGCGGTGCACGACGGCTTCGTGATCCGGCACAACCTTGCCTGGCGAATACAGGACAACGGCGTCGTGTTTTGGCGTCGATGGTCCTTTATCGCTGGCCATGGTATTGCTCCTGGTCGATTTTGCGGCGGACGGCACTGCCATCCGCCGCCGAGTCTGTTTTTATTCAGCCGCTGGGCCGCTGCCGGCATTCGTGCCGGACTAGCGGTGACCGTTGCGGTGTGTTGCATCAACGTTGCGTGCGGACTTCCGGTAAGGCCTTGAGCTGTTCCTTGCTGTAACCCGAAAGCAGAATCCGATCATCACTGCGCTCGAAGCGATCGAACGGTACCGCCACATTCTTTTCACCCATGCCCAGGAAACCGCCTGCCCCGATAAGCAGGTACATCGTCCGGCCGTCCGAGGCAATCACGACGTCATTGACATCGCCGACCTTTTCGTCGTTCTCGTTGAATACTGATTTGCCAATGATGTCATCCTTGGCGCTCCAGCCGGTAATGGCTTCCGTAGACGCTGCTGCGTCGCCACGGGCTTCGGTCCCCGGGGCGGGGGTGGTCGTACCGGTCGCGGTGCTCCTGTCGGTGGCCGTGCCTGTATCAGCAGCCCCCGGCACAGCAGGCGTACCCGGCGCGGTCATGGGTGCCGTGCCGTCGGCCCCCGTCGCTGGCGCCGCATTGGTATTGGGAGCGGGAGTCTGATTGGTAGTCATGGCGCCGCCGTCGCCGGAGCGGTTGTTACCGTCCCCCGGCGCGGTGGTAGTTTGCGCATATGCGCCCCCAAAGACCAGAGGCAGACTGACAGCCAGTGCGGTGGTAAGGGTTTTCATCTTCATCATGTACCTCCTTGTGAAAGACAAGCCTTGCCAAGCAAATGCTGTGCCGCGGAAACCTGGTTTCTGATTTTTTATGGGCCGGGTACGAATGTTGCTGAGGGTGCCTCGCAACGATCAGCGTTATCGAACGTCAACAGGAGCTATGTATGAAAACAGGAAAACGAATCGCTGCGGGTGCCGTCACAGTGGCTCTGCTAGTGGGCCTGACAGCATGTGGCGGTATGTCGCGCCAAGGGCGGAACACGGCGATCGGCGCGGGTGCCGGCGCAGTGGGCGGTGCCATCCTGACAGGCGGTAGTACGGCAGGCACGCTTGGCGGCGCTGCCATTGGCGGCATCGTCGGCCACGAAGCCAGCAAATAAAAACACGAAGGAGCGCCTATGCTTTACACAATTGCCATCATCCTTGTCGTTCTGTGGTTGCTGGGGCTGGTCTCGTCCTACACCATAGGAGGATTCATCCACATCCTGCTGGTTGTCGCCATCATCGTGCTGTTGATTCGCGTCATCAGTGGAAGAGCGCCCTGACGATCAAGCTGCGACAGGTCTGCCATGCAGGCCTGGCTGCAGCAGGCTGTCGCAGCGCTGCATGCGCTTCATCCCATAGCGCATAGGGCGGGCACGCTTGAAACCTAGGAAGGGTCGGGCGTGCCCGTTGTTACATTGCGCTCCCATCAACCGAAAAGCGCCTGTATGACTTGCAAGCAGCGTATGATTTCCGTTCTTTCGATTTCAAGAATACAGCGGAACTTTTAACGCCATGTGGGATACCCTGAACACTCTCTGGGCCGCACACCCGGCCGTCGAGCTTTTCCTGCTCAATTTTTTTGCGGCTGTCGTTATTCTGGTGGTCGGCTGGATTATTTCCGGCTTGTTGGGGCGCAGTATCCGCCGCATTGCCAGCCGCAGCCTGCTGCAGGTCGACCCAACCATAGTGCCCATGCTGCAGGTCACAGTGGTGTGGGCCGTACGGATCTTCGTGATCATCGCCGTGCTGGCCCGCTTCGGGGTGCAGACAGCCAGCCTGATTGCGGCTTTGAGTGCGGCGGGCCTGGCCATCGGCCTGGCATTGCAGGGGACGCTGCAGAATATTGCCGCCGGCATCATGCTGCTTGCACTGCGGCCATTGCGGGTCGGTGAGTATGTCTCCATTGTCGGCAGAGCGGACGGCACCGTCGAGGAAATCGGCCTGTTCATGTCACGCCTGCGGCAGGCCGACGGTATTGTGGTCAACGTTCCCAATAATCTGATCTGGGGCAATACCATCATCAATTACAGTCGTAATGTCACGCGTCGTATGGATATTGCCGTACACGTCAGGCATGGCGACGACCTTGATGTGGCGATAGAAGCCCTGAGCGCTTTGGTGAAAGCACATCCCTATGTACTTCCAGACCCTGCGCCCATGGTCATGGTGACGGCCTACCTGGAAAGCTATAGCGCAGTCACCATCCGCGTGTGGGCCAAGACCGAACATTATTGGGATCTCAACTTCGATCTCTATCGAAAGGCCCTATTGACGTTACGCGAGGCGGGGATGAAGATTCCCTTGCCGCTGCGCGAAGTGCACAGCATACCGACCGAATCACTGGAGCCGGCGGTTACTCTCACAGACCAAGGAGAAAAATCGTGACGAAAGCAAACGGCAATAACAGCATCAAACGCCTGGCTGTCGGCGCCCTGACGGCTGCGTCCATGCTGGCCGCCCCGATGGCGTTTGCCGATTATCCTGAAAAACCCATTCGGATGATCGTTGGCTTTTCCGCAGGTGGTACTACCGACGTGGTGGCACGGGTCGTTGGCAAGGAAGTGGGCGAAGCCCTGGGCCAGCCGGTCGTTGTCGAGAACCGCCCGGGTGCGGGCAGCAATATCGCGGCGGAAGCCGTGGCGCGTGCCGACCCGGATGGCTATACCTTGCTGATGGTTGCTGTCACCAGTGCCATCAACCATACCCTTTACAAGAACCTGAAGTTCGATCTGGTCGAAGATTTCGAACCGATAGCGCTTGCTGTCAGGGTTCCCAACGTTCTGGTTGTGCACCCCGAGGTAAAAGCCAATTCCGTACAGGAACTGGTCGATCTCCTGAAGGCCAACCCCGGCACGCTCAATTTCGCATCGTCGGGTAGCGGCACGTCGATTCACATGGCGGGTGAATTGTTCAAGCTGCGCGCTGGCGTTGATGTAGCGCACATTCCTTACAAGGGCAGCGCCAATGCGGTAACCGATTTGCTGGGCGGGCAGGTACAGTACATGTTCGACAACATGCCGTCGGCCTGGCCGCATGTCGAGTCGGGTAAATTGCGTGCGCTTGCCGTGACGACGGCTGATCGCTCCAAGACGGCGCCAGATCTGCCCACCATGCAGGAATCCGGTTTTGCCGATTTCGACGTGTCGTCGTGGTTCGGGGTGATCGCCCCGAAGGGTACGCCTGCAGAAGTCGTCCAGACGCTCAACAAAGCGATTCGCGATGCCCTGGCCAAAGAAGACGTCCGTGAACGTCTTGAAGGGCTGGGCGCGGTGCCGGCCGATACCTCGCCGCAGGAATTTGCCCAGTTCATCAAGACACAGGTGGATACGTGGGCGCCAGTGGTCGAAGCGTCGGGTGCGCGCGTCGACTGACCGTCAGTTGTCCGGGTGGCCCGGCAGCGGGGCTTCGGCCCCGGCCCCGGCGCCGAGGCTGTCTGAGCCCTGCCCCCATGTGGCGCCGCGTGGCGGGTCGGCCGCGTAGGCAATACGCGCAGCCTTGATCATTGCCGTACAGACGCCGCGCAACATATCGACTTCATCGTTGCTGAGTGCATTGCGTGCAAACAGATGACGCATGCGCGGTATCAGCTTTTTAGGGTGGGCCGGGTCCAGGAACTTCACCGCTACCATCGCTTCTTCCCAGTGTCCCAACAGCGCCTGCACCCGCGCGCTGCTGGCCGGTTCTGCGCCAGGGTCGGCCTTGCCCAGTGTGACCGGTAAGCGCACACCCGTTTCCGACAGTAGCGCGTAGCGCATTTCCCATGCGGCCAACTGCAGGGCCTGCGCCACGTTCAGCGAGCTGTATTCAGGGTTGGCGGGAATATGGCAAACTCGTTGGCACAAGCCGATATCGTCGTTGGTCAGCCCCGAACGTTCCGTGCCCAGTACGATGGCCACGCCACCTCCTGGTACGTCGTTCAGATGGCGTCGGGCCATATCGGCGGCTACACGAATGTCGCAGGCCGGCGGCCCCAGAAAGCGCGGCCTGGCGGTAAGTGCGAAGGCCAGCGTGACGGGCGCCAGCGCCTCTGCCAGGGTCGGCACTATGCTGGCGGCTTCAAGTACATCGTTAGCGCCACTGGCCAATGCGATGGCTTCGGGTTGCCGGGTCATGTCGCCGAGATGAGGGGCGACCAGGCACAGGTCGCCGAAGCCCATGGTCTTGATGGCGCGGGCGGCCGCACCGACGTTGCCGGGGTGCGACGGCTGAACCATAATGAAGCGGATGCGCGGGAAGGTCGGGCCCTGATCGGACCGAGGCAGGGAAGTCATCTAAAATACGCGGTTTGCGCTCTGAAAAAAACGGATATCTATGCACCCGATGCTTAACACCGCCATCAAGGCGGCCCGCCGTGCCGGCACCCTTATCAATCGGGCCAGCCTCGACCTTGAACGCCTGCAGGTGGCACGCAAAGGGCCCAAGGATTATGTCACGGAAGTGGACCACGCTGCTGAAGAAGCCATCATTGATGTGCTGCGTACCGCCTATCCGTCCCATGCTTTTCTTGGTGAAGAATCAGGCCACATTGCCGGCACCGACAGTTCCGCGGGCGATACACCCGAATTCCAGTGGATCATAGATCCCATCGACGGCACCACCAATTTCATCCATGGCCTGCCGCTGTTCGCCGTTTCCATTGCGTTGCAGCACCGCGGTCAGATCACGCAGGCCGTGGTCTACGACCCGTCGCGTAATGAATTATTTACGGCCAGCCGTGGTGGTGGCGCCTTTCTGAATGATCGCCGCATCCGCGTCAGCGGCCTGCGCCGTTATCATGATGCCTTGCTGGCGGCTCATCTGGGCAAGACGAATAGTGACGCCCGCTTTGCCGAAATGCTGGCTGAACCCACGGCAGTGCGGCGCCTGGGTTCGACGGTGCTCGATCTTGCCTACGTGGCGGCTGGGCGTCTCGACGGTTTCTGCGGCATAGGGCTCAAACCCTGGGATCTTGCCGCCGGTGGCCTGCTGGTGCTTGAAGCAGGGGGTCTGATTTCCGATTTCGAGGGCGAGCAGCAATGGATGAAGACGGGGGGCGTCGTTGCCGCCACCCCCAAGATCTTTCCTCAGATGCTGGGCTATCTGCAGGCATGAGTTCCGGCACACGGCGGTGTTCATGCGCTGTGGTGTGCTGGCCATTCCCCCATGACCGGATGCGCTTCAGGGTACGCCTATGATGTTTGAGTGGATGAGTGATCCCTCGGCATGGGCTGGCCTGTTTACACTGGTCGTGCTGGAGATCGTCCTCGGGATCGACAACCTGATCTTCATTGCCATTCTTGTCGACAAACTGCCGCCGCATCAACGTGATCGTGCCAGGGTGCTTGGGCTGATGCTGGCCCTGGTAATGCGGCTGGGCTTGCTGTCCATCATGTCGTGGCTGGTGACGCTGACCGAGATCTGGTTTTCAGTTGGGCCGCTATCGTTCTCTCAACGGGATGTCATTCTTATCGTCGGTGGTTTTTTCCTGTTGCTCAAGGGTACGGTAGAACTGCACGAGCGCGTGGAAGGCAAGTCAACACAGGCTTCTGGTTCACGCCTGCACGCCAGCTTCGGTGTGATCGTGCTGCAAATCGTCGTGCTGGATGCCGTCTTCTCGCTGGATGCCGTGATTACGGCGGTAGGCATGGTGGACCATCTGTCCATCATGATGCTGGCCGTGAGCATTGCCATCGTGCTCATGCTGGTCGCCTCGAAGCCACTGACGCGATTTGTGAACGCCCATCCCACCGTGGTCATCCTGTGCCTGGGCTTTCTCCTGACCATCGGCTTCACCTTGATGGTGGATGGTTTCGGTTTTGCCGTGCCCAAGGGGTATCTCTATGCAGCCATCGCGTTCTCGGTGCTCATCGAAACGCTCAACCAGCTTGCAAGGCGCAATATGCGGCGCCTGGCGGCCGCTCGTCCGCTCAGAGAACGCACAGCGGAAGGGGTGTTGCGCATGCTGGGCATGAAGCCCGAAGCAGGCGTCGATGCTGGCCATACCCCGGGTGAACCCGCTATCGTTCAGGTCTTTGAGGACGAAGAACGGTATATGGTCAGCGGTGTGCTGACTTTGGCGGATCGCTCCATCCATTCGGTGATGACACCGCGCACCGAGGTTTTGTGGCTGAATCTGGAAGACTCCCCCGAACTCTTGCGTCAGCGGGTGCTTGAATCACCGCATAGCTTTTTCCCTGTCTGCAGGGGTTCCCTCGATGATGTGATCGGGGTCGGGCGTGCCAAGGAAATCGTTGCAGATCTCATTGAGCTTGGCACCATTCGCCTGTCCCGGCTGCGCGATCCGGTGATCGTGCATGACTCCATGGGTGTGTTGCGGCTCATGGAAACCCTCAAGCGTTCGCGTGGGCAGATGGTGCTGGTGACCGACGAGTTCGGCACCATAGAAGGGCTGGTCACGCCTATTGATGTGTTCGAGGCCATCGCCGGTGAATTTCCCGATGAAGACGAAATGCCCGATATCGAAGAGATCGGGGAAGGGCAATGGCGGGTTGATGGCGCTGCAGATCTGCTTCATCTTGAACTGCTGCTTAATACGGATGGCTTGGTGGACGACGAGGAGGACTACGCCACCGTGGCGGGTTTCATGCTGGCGCGTTTCGGCCATCTGCCCCAGGTGGGCGACCATTGCGAACTTGACCGGGGGCACGCTGTGTTCGTGTTCACAGTTGAGCGGATGGAAGGGCGGCGCATCGCTTCGGTGCTGATTCAACGTCGGCCCGCCGACAATCAAGATACTGTGGAAACGAGAAACGAATGACAGAATCAACATGGTTCATATTTAAAGCATTTTTCCTGGGAATAGTGGAAGGGCTCACTGAATTCATCCCGGTTTCCAGTACCGCGCATTTGCTGCTGATCGGTTCCTGGATCGATTTTTCATCCAGCGACGACAAAGTGTTCGAAGTGGTGATTCAGTTCGGTTCCATCCTGGCCGTCATGTGGATTTTTCGCCAACGGCTGATGCATTTGTTTAAGGGGGCGCTGGGCAGGGATCCGGTAGAACTTGCCTTTATGCGCAACCTCATCATTGCTTTCTTGCCGGCGGCGGTCATCGGTGCATTGGCCATCAAATACATCAAGATGCTGTTCCACAACCCTGCAGTGTTTGTTTTCACGCTGGTGGTGGGGGGGCTGATCATGCTGTGGGTGGAACGCAAGCCGCAGTACGCCAAATTCGGTGCGCAGCAGGCGGGTGTTAAACCGGCGGGTGTCAACGGGGCTCCAGAAACCGCAATCAGCCGCCGTGCCACTGCTCATGCGCTGGAAGACATCACCTGGAAGCAGGCGCTGGTGGTGGGTTTCGCTCAATGCCTGGCCATGGTGCCTGGCACGTCGCGATCGGGGGCCACCATCATTGGTGGCATGATTTCCGGGGTTGATCGCCGTACGGCGACCGAGTTTTCCTTCTTTCTGGCCATGCCCACCATGCTGGCAGCCACGGTTTACGACTTATATCGCAATGCTTCGGTGCTCAGTGGCAGTGAGGTTTCGGCCATTGCCGTGGGTTTTGTCGCGGCCTTCTTCAGTGCGCTGGTCGTGGTTCGCGCCGTTTTGCGTTTCGTGTCCAGGCATACCTATCGGCCGTTCGCCTGGTATCGCATTGTTCTGGGCGGTGTGGTCGCACTTTGGCTGATGTGGCCCTGAATATAGTAGTAGCCCTGTGGCCGTGGTCCCGTATAATTCCGGCCTGAAACTTCCAGATTAAAAGGTTAATGACATGAGCGAGGAATGCTGCGGGAACACGCTTAGGGATATATCTCACTTCAAGAATGCGATCAAGAATTTCCGGACGGAATACTACGAACTCCACCCGGAACTCATGAAGCGCCTGACTTCTGAGGGACAAGCGCCGGCAACGCTCATCATCGCTTGCTGTGATTCCCGGGTAGAAACCGGTCTGCTCATGCAGGCCCAGCCAGGCGAGCTTTTCACGGTGCGCAACGTTGCCAATCTGGTGCCGCCCTACGAGCCCGATGAAGAGTTGCATGGTACGTCAGCCGCGATTGAGTATGCCGTGCGCGACCTGAAAGTGGACCACATCATCGTGCTCGGTCATGCCCAATGTGGTGGCATTCGGGCCATGATCACCAAGGCCATGGGCAAGGATATCGACCGCGATTTCATCGGCCCCTGGGTCAGCCTGGCGCATCGGGCCACGGAACTCTACGTGAATAGCCCCAATGGGTATCGCGAGCCGGTTTCACTGAAGTTGCTCGAACAGAACCCCAGTCTGGTAGAGCGTGCCGCTATTACGGGCTCGCTGCATAATCTGCTGACCTACCCCTGGATCAAGAGCAAGGTCGACGCGGGTACGCTTGCTTTGCACGGCTGGTGGTTCGACATCGAATCCGGCGATCTCTGGGCAGCACAGTATCCCGAGCTTTATCTGATGCCCGTGCTCTGATCGCTGGTCATGCAACGGCCTGAAACGACAGAATTCTGGATCAATGATCGTCTGCCGGTGCCCACAGCACTCGGCCTTTCGCTGGAGCAGCTTGCCTTCCTGGGGGCCCTGCTCGTTGTGCCCAATCTGTTTGCGCACAACGAGATCATCCCCATGGGGACCACCCTTTTCCTGGACATTGCAAGCGCGACGCTGATGATCTGCGCACTGAGCGTTCTGCTGCAGGTGGCAGGGCGCTGGGGCGTGGGCGCCGGATATTATTATCCTCTGCAATCGACGCCCACCGTCTTCGCAATGATGATGGTCGCCAGTAGCCAAGGGGGGCTCGCGCTGGCCTACGGGATGATCCTCATCACTGGCCTGACCCAGGTCCTGCTCAGTGGCGTGCTTGCGCGCTTACGCAATATTTTCACGGTGGAAATCGCCGGCCTGGCGGTCATGCTGACAGGCATCACCACTGGGAAGATGGGCCTGGAGGCGCTATTTGGCGTGGAATCCAGTCCGGTGGAAATGACCGGCCTGATTGTCGCGCTGGTGACATTGGCTGTTCTGGTGTTCTGCAATATTTGGGTCAGGGCCCGTTTCCAGGCCTTTACCACTTTGGCCGGGTTGATTGTCGGCACCCTTATTGCAGCGAATTTCGACATGATTGCGCCTGGAATCTGGCAAGAGATCTCTGCTACCCCCTGGGTGCGAATACCCGAGGTGACAGGCATAGGATGGCAGTTTGATGCCGATCTTATCGGGCTTTACGCCTTGATGGGGCTGTCCATGACGCTGATGTCCCTGGGCACGCAGACCGTCGCCCAGCGGGCGGTTGACGCCGACTGGCATGTTCCCGACCTGCGAGCCTACGCTAGGGGTCTGCGTGCGGAAGGCATCAGCCACATGATCGGTTCCTTCGTGGGGGCCATGCCCCAGACGGCCAGTGGCGGGGCGGTCGGGCTGGCCACCAGTGCCGGCTGCACCAGTCGCTACCTGGGCTACTGGGTAGCGGGCGCGCTGATCTTCATGGCGCTGTGTTCCAAGCTGATCGTATTGTGGTTTGTGGTGCCGGCACCCGTCATTGCCGCGCTTATGCTCTACCTGGCGGCCCTGCTCATCATGACCGGCCTGCGGCTGGTAGCGTCGCGCATGCTGGACAACCGGCGTGCCATGGCCGTAGGGCTTGGGTTGATGGTGGGGGTAGCCAACCAGTACGTAGTCTGGGGGCTGCAAGCATCCATGCCGGCGCTGGCAGATTTCATGCGGGTGGCTGGGGGCCTGAATGGGGTGCTGGTGGCGCTGCTGCTGACCCTGGTATTCCGTATTGGCGCAACGGCACGCACCAGCCAGACCTTTGTCGTCGCGGCCACCACACCCGATGACCTGAATAATTTCATTACGCAGCAAGGCCGGCTTTGGGGCGCTCGTCGTGATTCGGTACAGCGGGTGCGTCAGGCAGTATGGGAAGCATTTGACCTTATGGCGCACAGCGACCGCATTCACGGCACGCCGCCTTCGGTCGAAGTCCAGACTCGCTTCGATGATTATGCCCTTCGGGTGCGCTTCATCTATTCCGGGCAGACCTTGCCTCTGGCTGGCAATGCACCGCCATCGCCGGACGAAATGCTGGACGATCCTGAAGCTGCGGCAAGGCTGTCCAGCTATCTTTTAAGCCGTCTTGCACGGCGCGTGCAGATTTCGGCGCGCGATGAGCAGTGTTATCTTGATCTGTACTTCGATGCATGACCCCGCGCCAAAGCGCAAGCCTCAGTTTGCGGCGGGCCTGGCGGGGCAATAGCAGAGCTGTACACCATCGTGACCCACACTGGCCCAACCGCCGCGGGGCATTTCGGCGTGGTCGAAGTCCCAATCGGGCAATACCAGGCGTTCGCAGGGCTGGCCGTCGACCTGCAGGGCATGGCGGCCAGGACGGTGCGTATGCCCATGAATGACAAGGCGTGCCCCGCTCTGACGCAAGGCCTCGACTACGGCGCCAGGGTCGACATCCATGATGTCAGGCGCCTTGTAGCGGTTGGCATGCATGCTGCGATGGCGCGCCCAGGCCGCAATCCCTTTGCGCACTCGCAAGGGGAGGGCCAGGTACAGGCGTTGCACGCCGGGCCGGCGGACAGTGCGGCGGAAACGCTGGTAGCCATGATCGGCGATGCAGTATTCATCGCCATGGACAAGAAGAACAAGGCCGGCGTCTGTGTCCAGCAGTGCTGTTTCGGGCAGCAAGCGGGCGCCTACGTGGCGGGCCAGATCGGCGCCTAACAGAAAATCACGGTTACCCCGGCCCAACCATAGAGGTATGCGCCCGGCAAGACGCCGCAGCGCGCTCAGGGCTGCCTGCAGCCAGGGGTCAGGGTCATGCAGGACGACATCGTCGCCTATCCAGGCGTCGAAGATATCGCCCGCCAGGATCAAAGTGTCAGCTTTGCGCCCGGCCTCTTCCAGGAATTCCTGGAAGGCGGCGGCGGTGGCGGGCGCATCGGGGCCCAAGTGCACATCTGAAGCAATCCAGATACGGCCCCGTAGGGAAAGCTTATTCAACGACCGAGGCTTTCTCGATGACGACGTCTTCGGCTGGCACATCCTGGTGGAAGCCGCGGCTGCCGGTCTTCACGCCCTTGATCTTGTCCACCACTTCAGTGCCTTCGACAACTTTGCCAAAAACCGTATAGCCCCAGCCATTGGAAGTCGGCGCGGTGTGGTTCAGGAAGTCGTTGTCGGCAACGTTGATGAAGAACTGTGCGGTGGCTGAATGAGGGTCGGAAGTGCGGGCCATGGCCACGGTGTAGCGGTCATTCTTCAGACCATTGTTGGCTTCGTTTTCGATCGGGGAACCGGTTTTCTTTTGCTTCATGCCGGCTTCGAAACCACCGCCCTGCACCATGAAGTTGTCAATGACGCGATGAAACACAGTGCCGTCGTAGAAGCCGTCACGTACATAGTTCAGGAAGTTTTCGGACGTCTTGGGAGCTTTTTCGGAATTCAGCTCAATGACGATATCCCCCTGGCTGGTCTGGAGTTTGACGCGGGATTCAGATGTCATGGGTGGTGAACCTTCTTTCGTAGTGGAATTGGCGGCTGTCGCGCTCGTGCCCAGAGCAAGCAGGGCAGAGGTGAACAGGGCGGCGCCGAACCGCTGCAGACGCAGATTCGGCAGAAAAAATGTCAGTCGGGTATCAGCCATGGGTGTCGATACGATTCTGGAAATAAAAAAAGAAAAGAGGTCAGCGGGCATTGACGCCCGCGGCCCGGAAGGATTCTTCGGCAAGCATCAGCTGGACGCGGCCCAGATTGGCTCTGGCATCCCGGTATTCGGGGTTGGCCTGCAGAGCCATGTCCAGTGCCTGCCTGGCCATTTCCAGCCTGCCGGTTTTGACATATTCGGCGGCGAGATTGTTCCAGGGCTCGGGAAGCTCTGGGTACTTGGCCGTCATGTCGCGATAGGTCTCAATGGCTGCTTCGTGGCGCCCCAGCGCGGCCAGGGCACGGGCATTAAGAAACATCAGTTGTACATCATTGCCTAAGGGATCCGGGTTGCCGGCGTACTGTGCTTTGCGCTTTTCGATGATTTCAAGCGCTTCGGCCGCCCGGCCCTGGTCCAACATGAGGGAAATGCGGTCAGTGATCTGCGACGGGGTGAGCGGAATGCTGGTGTCGACGGCAGGCTCGAGCGCTTCCAGCAGCCGCGCCAGACCTTTCCAGCCGCGCTCTTCAGGCGGTTCGTCGGTGAACAAGGCGCGGTCGCCCTGCCCGGCCACGGCGGGTTGGGCCAGCGCCATAGGGGCAAGGCAG
>JBAYOJ010000036.1:0-12877 GCA_041678385.1 Burkholderiaceae bacterium
CATGCGCGGGTCCAGAATCTTCAGAGCGATTCTTCTCATTGTTTCGTGTGTGGAAGGCGTTGCGAAATGGCTGCGACCAGCGTACGAGCTGCCTGCAGCTTGGGCTGAGGGGAAAATGCGGTCTGGCCTTTGTCATCGAACAGTACAAATTCGGTGAAGTCGGCGTCCATGACGTTTTGTGCCAGGTTGCCCACCAACAGCGGCACCCCCTTGCGCTGGCGTTTGGCTTCCGCGTGTTCAGTAAGGTTTTCAGTTTCGGCCGCAAAGCCGACACACCAAGGGCCATTCTGCATGGCGGCCACATCGGCCAGGATGTCAGGGTTGGGGGCGAATTCCAGTTGTGGAGCCGCCCCGGACGCTGTCTTCTTGATTTTTTGATTACCCGCATTGACAACATGCCAGTCTGCGACGGCCGCCACTGAGATGAAGACGTCGCTATCAGGGGCGTGCTGCATCACTGCGCCATGCATCTGCCTGGCGCTTTCCACGTTGACCCGGGTGACCCCCCAGGGTGTGGGCAGGGCAGTCGGGCCGCTGATCAGAATGACTTCGGCGCCGGCTTCGCGTGCGGCCCGGGCAATGGCATAACCCGTCTTGCCGGAACTGCGATTGGTAATGACGCGCACCGGGTCGATGCGTTCAGACGTGGGGCCCGCCGTGATGAGCACCCGGCGGCCGGCCAGCGGTTTAGGTTGAAAGAATGCAATCATTTCCGCCAGGATCTGATCGGGTTCTATCATGCGGCCGCCGCCGGTTTCGCCGCAGGCCTGTTCGCCTTCGGCGGGGCCGAGGATATGCACGCCGTCCTGCCGCAGCAAGGCCACATTGCGTTGAGTGGCGGGATTCAGCCACATTTCGCGGTTCATGGCAGGGGCCACCAGCAGGGGGCTGCCTGCGCGTGCCACGCATAAGGTCGAGAGCAGGTCGTTGGCCATGCCGTGCGCCAGTTTGGCCATGAAGTCTGTGCTGGCTGGCGCGATGAGAATGGCGTCGGCACCGCGGCTCAGGTTGATGTGAGCCATGTTGTTGGGAATGCGCGCGTCCCAGGGGTCGATGTGGACGGGACGGCCCGACAGCGCCTGCATGGTGACCGGCGTGATGAAGTGGGTGGCGGCCTCGGTCATGATGACGTCGATGGTGGCGCCTTGCTCTATGGCGCGCCGAACGAACTCGGCGATCTTGTAGCAGGCGATGCCGCCGGTGAGTCCGAGAACGATCCGTTTATTGGCAAGTTCCAGCATGGCAGTTTAGGGCGTAGTGGCGTGGCGCCTTTGCCGGCGCCAACGCAGTATCTCGTCAAGAAGCAGCAGTATTGCGCCTATGGTAATGGCGATATCTGCAACGTTGAAGGCAGGAAAATACCAATCCTGCCAGTAGAACAGCAGAAAATCCACCACATGCCCGTACAGAAGTCGATCCATGGCGTTGCCCACGGCGCCGCCCAGTATGCAGGTGAGTGCGGCACAGAACACGCTTTCTTTGGGGTGCTTCCAGAGCAGACGTGTGATCACCACTGCGGCGATGAATGCGATGGCTGTAAAGAACCAGCGTTGCCAGCCCTGGCCGTCCGCCAGGAAACTGAAGGCCGCGCCGGTGTTATAGAGCAGCGTGAAATCAAAAAAAGGGAACACCCGCCAGCGTTCGCCGTAATGCAGGGCGGTGTCGAACCAGACCTTGGTGACCTGGTCCGTCGCGATGATCGCAAGCGCCAGCAGCAACCACCCCACGAAGCGACCAGGCCGGAACGGGTGTCGGGCCGTGCTGGAATCCCCTTGTGGGGACTTATTGCCCGGCCTGCTGCTGGGCGCCGGCTCAGGCATGTTCGCGAGCTTCGCCGTTGCCGAACAGATTATCCGAACAGCGGCCGCAAATCGACGGGTGCTGGCTGTTTGCGCCTACATCGACCCGATGATGCCAGCAGCGCTCGCACTTTTGAGCATCGCTGGGCTGGACGTCAATGCGCAGCGCTTCGTCGCTGGAGGCGTGCAGGGTTGCGCGTGAGACGATCAGCACAAAACGCAGGTCATCGCCCAGCGATTGCAGCAGTTCGAGGTCGCGTCCATGAGCGTGGATATCGATTTCCGCAGCTAGCGATGAACCGACTTTACCCGTGCTGCGCACTTCTTCAATACGGCGCATGGCTTCAGCTCGAATGTCGCGGATGCGGTCCCATTTTTCCAGCAGGGCAGCGGCATTGGCGGCTTCGGGGTAGCGATGCCAGGTTTCGGTGAAGATGGTCAGGGGGTTGGACTGTGCGTTCAGATTCTTCCAGGCCTCTTCGGCCGTGAACGACAGGATGGGGGCCAGCAGTTTGAGCAAGCCGTTGGTGATGTGCCAGAGCGCGGTCTGCGCCGAACGCCGGGCCTTGCTGTCGGTGGCGGTGGTGTAGAGCCTGTCTTTAAGCACGTCGAGATAGAACGCGCCCAGGTCTTCGGAGCAGAAAACCTGCAGCCGCGATACGGCCGGATGAAACTCGTAACGCTCATACCAGGCCAGTATGTCGGCCTGCATGGCGGCAGCCATGGCAACGGCGTAGCGGTCGATCTCGAACATTTCGTCTAGCGGCACGGCTTGCGTCGCATAGTCGAAGTCGCTGACGTTGCCCAGCAGGAATTTGAGGGTGTTGCGGATGCGCCGGTAGCTTTCCACCACTCGTTCGAGAATGGTATTGGAAATGGACAGTTCGCCGGAATAATCGGTTGCGGCCGTCCAGAGACGCAGAATTTCCGCGCCCAGCGTATCGGAAACCTTTTGCGGGGCCACGACATTACCCACGGACTTGCTCATTTTGCGGCCCTGACCGTCCACCACGAAGCCGTGGGTCAGCAGGGCTTTGTAGGGCGCGCGGCCATACAACATGCAGCCCGTCAGCAAGGATGAATGAAACCAGCCCCGGTGTTGGTCGGAGCCTTCAAGGTAAAGGTCCGCCGGCCAGGCAAGTTCGCCTGCATGCGAACCCGTCACTTGCTGGTCGCGACCGCCCAGCACGGTGGCGTGGGTAGTGCCTGAGTCGAACCAGACGTCGAGCGTGTCGCGATTCTTTTCGTAGTGTTCGGCGTCGGCACCCAGCAATTCTGCCGGGTCCAGTGTTTGCCAGGCTTCGATGCCGGCCTGCTCGATACGCTGGGCGACTTCTTCCATGAGTTCTGGCGTGCGCGGATGCAGTTCACCGGTTTCCTTATGCACGAAAAAGGCCATGGGCACGCCCCACTGGCGCTGCCGTGAAAGCGTCCAGTCGGGCCGGTTCGCTATCATGGCGTGCAGCCGTGCCTTGCCCCAGGCAGGGTAGAAGGCGGTGTCCTCAACGCCCTGCAGGGCCATGTCGCGCAAGGTGGCGTCGCCGTCTGTCGGCTGGCGGTCCATCCCGGCAAACCACTGGCTGGTGGCGCGGTAAATGACCGGCGTCTTGTGACGCCAGCAGTGCATATAACTGTGCTTGAGCGTTTCCACCTTGAGCAGCGTGCCGGCCAGATTGAGGGCTTCAACAATAAGGGGATTGGCCTTCCAGATGGTGTGGCCGCCAAACAAGGGCAGGCTGTCGGCGTAGTGGCCGTCCCCCTTGACCGGGTTGATGATGTCGGTGTCGACCATGCCGTGTTCTTTGCACGAAACAAAGTCTTCAATGCCATAGGCCGGCGCCGAGTGGACCACGCCGGTACCTGAATCCAGCGTGACGTAGTCGCCCAGGTACACGGGCGACAGGCGCCGGTAGCCTTCGTGGGCTTCGTACAGCGGATGGCGGAACTCCAGGCCGGCCAGGGCCGCACCGACGGTTTCAGCAATAATCTGCCCGCTCAGGCCCCATTCGGACAGGCAGGCTTCGACGCGATCTTTGGCCAGAATCAGCAGGGGACCGGTGCTGCGGGGGGTATCCAGGCGCACCAAGGCGTATTCGAATTCTGGATGGACGTTGAGCGCCTGGTTGGAGGGGATTGTCCAGGGGGTGGTGGTCCAGATCACAATGGCGCCGGCGTCGACCTGAGGCAGACCAAAGGCGCTTGCAACTTTGGCAGTGTCCTGGAAAGGAAAGGCGACGTGTATCGAAGGGTCGTTGCGGTCGGCGTATTCGACTTCGGCTTCGGCCAGCGCAGAACCGCAATCAAAGCACCAGTTGACGGGCTTGAGGCCGCGGAACACGAAGCCCTTCTGCATGATGCGCGACAGGGCGCGCAGTTCATCAGCCTCGTTGCTGTAGTTCATCGTCAGGTAAGGGCGATCCCAGTCGCCCAGCACACCCAGGCGTTTGAACTCGCGGCGCTGGTTATCGATTTGTTCGTGCGCATAGGCACGCGCCTTTGCCTGCACTTCGGCAACCGGCAGGTTCTTGCCATGCTGCTTTTCTATCTGGATTTCGATAGGCATGCCATGGCAGTCCCAGCCAGGCACGTAGACGGCATCAAAGCCCGCCATATTGCGGCTTTTGACGATGATGTCCTTCAGGATCTTGTTGACGGCGTGGCCGATGTGGATGTTGCCGTTGGCATAGGGGGGGCCGTCATGGAGAATGAACTTGGGCCTACCCCGGCTGGCTTCCCTGATGGCCGCGTAAATTCGCTTTTCTTCCCATTCGTCGACCCAGCCAGGCTCTCGTTTGGCAAGGTTGCCGCGCATGGGGAAAGGGGATTCAGGCAGGTTGAGGCTTTTTCTATAGTCCATGGAAAGCGAAATGATCTCGGGCGCGCCGCGCATCGTCGTCGATGGCGGCAATCAAGGTGGGAAGATCCGGAAACTTTTCTTCGTCGCGCAGGAAGCGGATGAATTCTACAGAGCTGAGTTTACCGTAAGCGTTGATGTTGCAGTCCAGCAAATGTGTTTCTAGCACGCGGCGCCCTTGCTGAGTGACAGTGGGGCGTACCCCCAGGCTGGCTACGCCTGGCAGCGCGGTGGGGGCCAGCCCGTGCACGCGCACGACGTAAATGCCGTCGCGCAGAGCGCAGTTGTCGGGCACACGATGATTGAGGGTGCGGTAGCCTATCGTGCGGCCTATCTTTTGGCCATGACCGACGTGGCCGCTGATGCGGTAGCGGTAGCCCAGCAGATCATGGACGCGGTCCAGATCGCCCTGGGAAAGGGCCTGACGTAGTTCCGAACTTGATATTCTGCGCCCGGAAGGGTCAGGCACATCAGCGATGGCTTCGACTTCGAAACCCAGTTGCCGGCCCATGCGATGCAGCAGGTCGATGTCGCCGCCCCGCTTGTATCCGTAGCGGAAGTCTTCGCCCACCAGCAGCCAGCGGGTGTTCAAGCCTACTGTCAGGAGCTGACGAATGAAGTCTTCCGGTGCCCTGCCAGACAGCCAGGTATTGAAGCGCAGAAGTACGACCTGCCGTATGCCATGTTGGCACAGAAGCTGGACCTTGTCGCGCAGCGTATTGATTTGGGCGGGTGCCAGTTCAGGCTTGCCCGCGCGGGCAGCGAAGAACGCGCGCGGATGCGGGTCGAAGGTCATGACGGTGGGCGCCAGCCCGTGGCCGTCAGCGTGCGCCCGGACGCGGTCAAGGATGGCCTGATGGCCCAGATGTACGCCGTCGAAATTGCCAATGGTCACGGCGCTGGGGCGCTGTGTGTCATGGCGGGGAAGGCGTCGATATAGGTGGCAACTCGGTTTCACAGGCGGGAGTTTACAATTTTGCGACGTTCAACTCAGGAATTATCGTGGTCGACTTCAGAAATGGCATCTGCCGCCTCGTCATATTGATCTCGGGCCGAGGCTCGAACATGCAGACCATCGTCAATACTATTGAGCAGCGTACGTTGCCCGCACAGGTCTGTGCCGTGGTCTCGAATCGGGCCGACGCCGCCGGCCTGGACTGGGCACGTGAACGAGGCATAGAAGCGCGTACATTACCGCATCGCGATTTTGCCACGCGCGACGAATTTGACCAGGCGCTGGCGACCGTGATCGAGGAATACGAGCCTGACTATGTGTTGTTGGCAGGCTTCATGCGGGTGCTGACGCCGGCATTCGTTGCCCGCTTTGAAGGGCGACTGCTGAATATCCACCCGTCATTGTTGCCTGCTTTCCCTGGCCTGCATACGCATCAACAAGCGCTGGTGCTTGGGGTGCAATGGCATGGCTGTACCGTACACTTCGTCACGGCGCAACTTGACCATGGGCCGATAGTGGCTCAGGGGGTAGTGCCTGTGCTTGCCGGCGATGACGCCGATACTCTGGCATCGCGTCTGCTGACGGTCGAACACAGCTTATATGCCGAAGTGGTGTGTTGGCTTGCGGAAGGCCGCGTGTCGTTGGACGAACAACAAAGCGTGCACGTAGATGGGGTCGCTACACGCGCATTTCTGCCGGATGGCACGCTCACGGGCGGCCCAGGCAAGGAGCATTCATGAATTCCCGAACATCCAGGCCCTCGAAAGGGACGTCGCCCTCGGCGCGCCCCCGAAAATCTCAGCGACCGGCAGGTGCCGACAGAGCTCTGCGTGCAGTAAAAAGTGCGCATGCTGGTGCTGCACGCCCTTATATTCCGGCTATTGCCCGCATTGAGCAAGTACGAACGGTGCTGGGCGACATTCTGCAATGGCAGCACCCGGCGGACCAGGCGCTGTCGCATTGGATGCGCGCCCAGCGCCATCTCGGTGTGCGTGATCGCGCCGAAGTCACCGAAGCGGTTTTCAATGTGCTGCGCCACCTGCGCCGTTATCGCAACCTTGCCGAAAGCGGCAGCGGCCCCGCAGCGCGGCGCCTGGCCATTCTGGGTCTGGATGCAACCCTGCCGGACGGCATACTGCATGCCGGGCTGGAAGAGCCTGAAAAGGCGTGGTTGGAACACATCCGTCGCATCGATTTGCAGGCCATGCCGCGCGCAGTGCGCGAGAGCCTGCCCGATTGGCTGGATGAGCGCTTGTCGGCCTTGCCTGACAGCGACGCGCTGGTGGCGGCATTGAACCAGCCCGCGCCGCTGGATATCCGCGTGAATCCCTTGAAAGTATCCAGAGAGGATGCGCTGGCGGGTATCGACAGTGGCCCGGCGGAACGGTATCAGCCGCTTCCAACGCCCTACAGCCCCTGGGGTATCCGCTTCCAGGGGCGGCCCCCCGTGTCCCGCTGGCCGGCTTTTGAAAGAGGCGAAATCGAGATCCAGGACGAAGGCAGCCAGATTCTGGTGTCCTTGATGGCGCCCAAACGGGGTGAAATGATCATCGATTTCTGTGCGGGGGCAGGGGGTAAAACCCTGCTGCTTGGGGCGCTGATGCGTTCCACGGGCCGACTTTATGCCTTTGATGTATCGGCGGCACGCCTGGCGCGGGCCAAACCCCGTTTTGCCCGCAGTGGCCTGTCGAACATCGTGCCCGTTGTGATCCAGCCATCCTCTGATCAGCGTGTCAAGCGCCTGCGCGGCAAGGCGCAGCGGGTACTGGTCGATGCGCCGTGTTCCGGGTTGGGTACCTTGCGGCGCAACCCTGACCTGAAATGGCGTCAGCACCCGGAATCCATCGTTGAATTCCAGCGCTTGCAGCAGGGCATCTTGAAGGAGGCTGCGTCTTGTGTGGCGCCCGGAGGACGGCTGGTCTATGCCACTTGCTCGCTGCTGCCGGAAGAAAATCAACACCAGGTGGAAGCCTTTCTGCAGGCGAATGCCAATTTTGAACTGCTTGATGCCGCGGCCATCGCCGCTGACCGTTGCCCCGGCCTGGATCTGGAGGGGCCCTATCTGCAGTTGCGGCCGGATATCCATGGCACTGATGGGTTTTTTGCGGCGGTCATGCAAAGGCGTAAACCGGAGTAGGCTGGCAACGCGTTCTGAGGCCTGGCCGGTATCCTGATTGCTGGTTGTCAGCACCGGCCGGGCCTCGTGGCCTTGGCGCTGTAACCCTGCGTGACGCCTGAAGCGCGGGGAACTGTAACGTCACTATCCCTGGACGTCCATCCAGGGTAAACTTTTCAGGATTCTTACAAACGGGGCAATGTACCTACCCTATATGGACCAAGTCTTTTCTTATCTGGCCGCTGGCCTTCTTCAGTTGTCGTGGTGGCAGGTTGCGCTTGTGACGCTGGTGCTCACGCATATCACCATCGTGTCCGTGACCGTCTTTCTGCATCGCAGCCAGGCGCACCGCGGCCTTGATCTGCACCCGGCAGTGATGCACTTCTTCCGCTTCTGGCTATGGCTGACGACAGGCATGGTCACCAAGGAATGGGTTGCCATCCATCGCAAGCACCATGCTTATGTCGAACGCGAAGGCGATCCGCATTCCCCGCTGGTCTACGGCATAGGCAGGGTGTTTTTCCGTGGCGCCGAACTGTATCGCCATGAAGCCACCAATGCTGAAACCATGAAGCGCTTCGGCCACGGCACGCCCGACGACTGGATGGAACGCAATCTGTATTCGCGCCACAGCAGCCTGGGCATACTTATCATGCTGGGTCTCGATCTGGCGTTGTTCGGTGTGCTGGGTCTGACGGTCTGGGCCATCCAGATGGCATGGATCCCGTTCTGGGCAGCAGGCGTCGTGAATGGCTTGGGGCATTTCATCGGTTACCGGAATTATTCCAGCCCCGATACCAGCACCAATGTATTCCCGATCGGCATCATCGTCGGCGGCGAAGAACTGCACAATAACCATCACGCCCACGGCACATCCTGCCGCTTTTCCGCCAAATGGTGGGAATTCGACGTCGGCTGGCTGTATATCCGCATTCTGAGCTTCCTGCGGCTGGCGACCATCCGCCGGGTGGCGCCACGACTCAAGGTCGAGCAGGGCAAGAGCGCCGTCGATCTCGACACCTTGCAAGCCATCATCACGCACCGGTACGAAATCCTGGCCAAATATACCCGCATGGTGCGCAAGGCCGCTGCGCAGGAAATGGCCAAGGTGAAGGCATCTGCCAGTGACGCGGGCAATGTGGCGCTATTGCGGCGTGCTCAGAAGCTGCTCGCCCGCGACGACGACAAGCTCGCACCGGCGCAGTTGGCTGAAATCGAATCCGCGCTGGAACATCATCAATCGCTTTCCACGCTGGTGCAAATGCGCGCAGAACTGGCTCGCCTGTGGGAAAGCTCCAGCGCCAGCAGCGAGCAATTGCTGGCCGACCTGCAGGCATGGTGCCAGCGCGCTCAGCAAAGTGGCATCGAAAGCCTAGAACAATTCGCCCTGCGTCTGCGCCGCTACGCGGCATGATGGAAGGGCTGAATCCAGAGCAGCAGGCGGCGGTCCAGCTTCCTGCTGAACACGCACTTGTACTGGCAGGGGCGGGTAGTGGCAAAACACGCGTCCTTATTACCCGTATCGCCTGGCTGGTTCAGACCAGCCAGGTCAGCCCGGGCGGCATTCTTGCCGTCACCTTCACGAACAAGTCTGCCCGCGAACTGCTCACCCGGCTATCAGGCTTGTTGCCCATCAACACCCGGGGCATGTGGGTAGGCACTTTCCACGGCTTGTGCAACCGCCTGCTGCGGGCGCACCACCGCGATGCCAGCCTGCCACAGACCTTTCAGATTCTCGATAGCCAAGACCAGCTGGCCGCTATCAAGCGCCTGCTGAAAACCTCGAATATCGATGACGAAAAATTTCCTCCGCGTGATGTCCAGCGTTTCATCAATGGCGCCAAGGAAGAAGGGCTGCGCCCTGATCGGGTCGAGGCGCATGATGCTTTCCGCCGCCGCATGGTCGAAATCTATCAGCTGTACCAGGCTCAGTGTGAACGGGAAGGTGTAGTCGATTTCGCAGAGTTGCTGCTGCGTGCCTACGAGCTGCTGAAAAACAATGCGCCGGTGCGCGAACACTATCAACGCCGATTCCGCCATATTCTGATCGACGAGTTCCAGGATACCAACACCCTGCAGTATCGCTGGATCAAACTGCTGGCCGGGGGTGGCGCTGCGGTATTTGCAGTGGGCGACGATGATCAGTCCATTTATGCATTTCGTGGCGCGAACGTGGGCAATATGGCCGATTTCGAGCGCGATTATGCCCATGGCAATGTCATCCGCCTGGAACAGAACTACCGTTCCTATGGCCACATACTGGACTCCGCCAACGCCCTGATTGCGCATAATACCGGGCGCCTGGGCAAGAACCTCTGGACAGAGCAGGGGCATGGCGAACCGATACGGGTTACCGAACAGCCCTCAGACTTGCTGGAAGCTCAGTGGGTGCTGGAAGAGATCCGGGCACTAATGAACGATGGCCGGCGTCGCAGCGAAATCGCTGTGCTGTACCGCAGCAATGCGCAATCCCGCGTGATTGAGCACGCGCTGTTCTCGGCGCGCATTCCTTATCGGGTCTATGGCGGGCTGCGTTTTTTCGAGCGCCAGGAAATCAAGCATGCCTTGGCCTATCTGCGGCTGCTCGACAATCCTCACGACGACACCTCCTGGATGCGCGTGGTCAACTTTCCCGCGCGGGGCATAGGCGCGCGCAGTGTAGAGCAGCTTGCCGACATTGCCCGGGAACACGGCAGCAGCCTGTATCGCGCAGCGCCCATGGTTCCGGGCAGGGCAGGGGCGGCAGTTGCTCGCTTCGCCTCGCTGATTCAGCAACTGGCTCACGATGCACAGTCGCTGACCTTGACCGAACTGATTGAACAAGTGGTCAGGGACAGCGGGCTGGCGGCGCATTACGAGGCTGACCGCGAAGGCCAGGACCGGTTGGAAAACTTGCAGGAACTGGTCAATGCAGCAGCGGTCTTCAGCAGCGAAGAAGGGTTTGACGGCCTGCCGGCCGGTCGTGCGCTGGAAACACCTGCGATGGCAGAACCTGCAGAATTTTCCGATGATCTTGTTCCCGCTACGGCGATGTCGCCTTTGGCAGCTTTTCTCTCGCATGCCTCACTAGAAGCGGGCGAGAATCAGGCCGTGGCAGGCGAGGACGCCGTGCAGCTGATGACGGTACATGCGGCCAAAGGCCTAGAATTCGACGTCGTGTTCATCACTGGCCTGGAAGAAGGCCTCTTCCCGCACGAAAACAGCCTGCTGGAAGCGGCTGGGCTGGAAGAAGAGCGGCGGCTGATGTACGTGGCAATCACACGTGCCCGTGAGCGGCTTTATCTTACGCTTGCACAAAGCCGCATGCTGCACGGGCAGACTCGCTATGCTTTGCGTTCACGGTTTCTGGAAGAAATCCCTGAAGAACACCTGAAATGGCTGACGCCTCGCGAGTCCAGTCGCAATCAGGCAGGTTCGACAGCTGCCTGGGGTGGCGCCTTCCGCCGCGGTCGCGGTTTCTCCGCGTCAGGCTCCAGCCTGGCGCCTACTGCGCCCCTCTCGGTTACGACGGGTGTAACCGTGGGTGCGCAGCAGTTCAGGATAGGCACAGGCGTGCGCCATGCGCGCTTCGGTGATGGCACCGTGATATCGCTGAGCGGCAATGGTACTGATGCCCAGGCGCAGATCCAGTTCCGGGACGTGGGCCTGAAGACGCTGGCGTTGGGCGTCGCCCGGCTGGAGGTCATTGCCTGAGCAGTTTTCTTTTCTGCTGACGGCAAGGTGCAAACACGCCGTGCCGTCGGCTATTCTTATTCCCGATCCTAGAACCAAAACCAACATTTGGAGATATCACCATGAAGATTCGTGCCGCCCTATTGCGTGAAATGGGCTTGCCAGCACCGTACGCAACCTCAAAGCCTCTGAGCATCACCGAAGTCGAATTGCAGCCGCCCGGGCGCGGCGAAGTGCTGGTGCGCATTCGGGCCGCCGGGCTTTGTCATTCCGATCTGTCTGTCATCAATGGCGACAGGCCACGGATACTGCCGATGGTGTTGGGCCACGAGGCATCTGGAGAAATCGTGGAAGTCGGCGAAGGGGTAAGCGATCTGGCTGCCGGCGATCATGTCATCATGGTTTTTGTGCCGGTTTGCGGCTGCTGCAACCCATGTCTTGAAGGTCGCCCGGCCTTATGTGAACCGGGCGCTGTGGCCAACACCAATGGGACCTTGCTGAGTGGTGAACGCCGCCTGCAACTGGGTGGGGAAGCCGTGAATCATCACGCTGGGGTATCCTGCTTCGCAGAATATGCCGTTGTGGCGCGTAATTCCTGCGTAAAAGTTCACACCGAACTCAGCCATCGCGAAGCGGCGCTCTTTGGTTGTGCTGTGTTGACCGGGGCCGGCGCCGTCATCAATCGTGCGGAAGTCAGGGCGGGCGACAGCGTGGCGGTCGTAGGCCTGGGTGGTGTGGGCCTGAGCGCTTTGCTGGCCGCAGTCGCGTCTGGGGCCCGCCGTGTTGTGGCGGTCGATCTTAGCGATGACAAGCTGGCACTGGCCAAATCACTGGGCGCGACGGAAACCGTCAATCCCGCACAGGCAGATACACCTACCCGCTTGCTTGAAATGGCGGGTGGCCCGGTGGATTACGGCCTGGACATGGCAGGCGCCTTGAAGGCCTTCGAAACCGCCTACGCGCTGACCAAGCGGGGCGGCAGCACCATCACATCGGGTCTGCCGCATCCCTCACAGGCTTTCTCGCTGCCATTGTCGCAAATGGTTGGGGAAGAACGCGAGGTGCGTGGCAGTTACCTGGGCTCGGGTGTGCCCGCCGTAAATATCAGGCGTTACATTGATCTTTACAAGGCCGGGCGCCTGCCTGTTGATCGCATGATGGGTAAAGTGTTCACGCTGGACACCATCAACGAAGGGTTCGACAACCTGGCATCAGGTAGCGGTCTGCGCGATTCCGTCGTGTTTGAATAAAAGCGTCAGATTTCTGGCGACGGGCTGCAAAGCATTGCACCCGGCGCTTAATGCCTGTCAGCGTTGACGAAAACAGCCTGCGGCACGCGATTCGCGTGCCGGCCCCTTTTATTCTGAAAACTCGCGGTCCACGGCTTCGAGTTCTTCCTGCAGCAGCAGCCATTCCTCTTCAAGGGCACTGTGTTGTTTGCTCAGTTCACCATGTTCGCTCAGCACGCGCAAACGTTCGTC
>JBAYOJ010000037.1:0-12716 GCA_041678385.1 Burkholderiaceae bacterium
GAATGCTGCCATCTCTTCCAGGCCAGATCCTGTACCACACGTCCCATGAAGATATCCGTCGTCCTGCCCGCGAAAAATGAGGCGGCTGCCATTGGCATAACCGTTTCGGCCATCCGCCAGCATTTTCCAGAGGCCGAAGTACTGGTAGTCAACGACGGTTCCGACGACGACACAGCGCACGTGGCTGAACAGGCTGGGGCGAAGGTACTTACTCATCCTTACAGCAAGGGAAACGGTGCCGCCATCAAGACCGGCGCCCGCGCAGCAAACGGTGAGGTGATCGTGTTCATGGATGCCGACGGGCAACACGACCCGGCCGACATTCCCCGTCTGCTAGCGCGGTTGGTCGAAGGCTATGACATGGTGGTGGGTGCGCGCCAGAAAGGCTCGCAGGCCAGTGTGGGGCGAGGGGTGGCCAACCGCTTCTACAACTGGTTGGCGAGCTACATGACCGGCCACAGGGTGCAGGACCTGACCTCGGGTTTCCGGGTTGTCCGGGCTAGCAAGTTTCGCGAGTTTCTGTATCTGCTGCCCAACGGGTTTTCCTACCCCACCACCAGCACCATGGCGTTCTTCCGGGCAGGGTATTCGGTGGCCTACGAACCCATCCATGCGGCCAAGCGCATTGGCAAGAGCCATATCCGCCTGCTGCGCGATGGAGCAAGGTTCCTATTGATCATTTTCAAGATCGGATCGCTGTATTCACCACTGAAGCTGTTCGCGCCGATTGCCTTGGCCATGTTCTTTCTGGCTTCGGGTTGGTATGGCTATACCTACACGTACATGAATCGCTTCACCAACATGAGCATGTTGCTGTATGTAGGCAGCGTGATGGTGTTTCTGATGGGGCTGATCTCGGAGCAGATTACGTCGCTTATGTACCGTGAAAAGGATTGATTCATCCATGATTCACATCTTGATTGGAACCAGGGCACAGCTGATAAAAATGGCGCCCGTGATTACGGAGGTTGAGCGTCGGAAGATGCCCGTGAAGCTGATCATGACGGGGCAACACCAGGAGACGATGAGGGAAATTCTGAATGACTTCGGTGTCGATTCTTCTCCTATCTGGCTTCACGCAGGACAGGAAATCAATGGGTTGGGGCAGGTCTTGCCTTGGTTCTATAAATGCTTGAAAGCGCTCACTTCGAGCAATACTCTGCTGTCTTCCGGCAGAGAAAATGTGATTCTTGTGCACGGAGATACTTTCTCCACATTGCTCGGTGCAGTTGCGGGGCGAATGCGAGGGTTATGTGTTGCTCATGTCGAATCAGGGCTGCGTTCATTCAGGATTTTTCATCCATTCCCAGAAGAGCTCACTCGGCTAGCTGTCTTTCGCTTTTCAAAAATTGCGTTCTGTCCTGATGACTGGTCTTTCAATAACTTGCGGAAGTACAGTCTCGATAAAATCAATACGAAGGGAAATACGCTGCTTGATGCACTTCGAATGGCATTGATACTTCAAAAAAACCCCCCTTTTCCTATGCCAGATGGGAAATTTGGGGTCGTTTCCTTGCACAGGTTTGAGAATATCTTCTTCCGCAAGCGGTTTGAAATGATTCTTGAGTTGCTGGATGCGGTTGCGGATAGATATCAACTTGTATTCGTCATGCATCCCCCAACGCGGAAAAACCTCGAGCGATTCGGGTTCCTCAATAGACTGATGAATAATCCCCGATTTCACCTTTTTTCGCGAATGGGGTATTTTGAATTTGTTACATTGCTGGATCGATGCGCTTTCGTCGTAACCGATGGAGGAAGCAACCAAGAAGAGCTTTCCTATCTTGGGAAACCGACGCTTTTGATGCGTCAGGCTACGGAGCGGCAGGATGGCTTGGGGCGCAATGCGGTTCTCTCCAACTATGATGTAAAGGTAGTAGAGAAATTCATTGAGAACCTGGATGTTACGGGCGACAGCCAGCGTTCGATTAACTTGCCCGAAACATCACCTTCTGCAATGATTGTTGACTATTTGCAGGAAATGAAAGGCCGTACGGCTCTCCGAAAGCGCGAATAGACACTCGGTTTTCTTGTGAAATAGGTGATCTTTGCTGGTTTGTTCTAGCCCTGCATTTGCTCTGCACAGCCATCCAGTCGGTCCGGCAGCTCCTTAGAGCTGATTGATTTTGTTGGCTAGCGTAGATTTACATGAATTTCCAGCAAGCTGACCAATGTAGGTTCGACCTGTTCAATCAGTGCGTGCCAATCCCGGATGGACACTGTACTTTGTACGGGGCTGTTGAGCTGGTGGGCAACGGCAGTGACCATTCCGGTCACATCTCCCGGTTTGAAAAGAAGCTGCGGCATGTCTCTGAACAGAGTAGACATTTCGCCAATGTCGGTCACAGCCACATGCAGATTGCAGGCGAGCATCTCGTAAGCTTTTTGCGGAAAGCAGTACCGCCCGAAGGGCGTGTCCAGGATGGAAATGATGCCGACATCCAGCGCCCTGAACAGGTCTGCCACCTGTTGGTGTGAGAGCTGCCCGAGGTAGTGCACCCGTTCCCCGGATGGGGGCGGCAGTTCGGGCCGGTAGGGGCCTGCCAGCACCAGATGCAGATCGGGGTATCGGTCTGCCAGATGGGGCCAGGTCTGATAGATGGGCTCCACGCCCTTGTCGCGGTACAGGCCGCCGGCGGTGCCGATCAGCCGGGCATTGGCGGGCAGTCCTAGGCGCTGACGGGCCTCGGACTTGTCACCCGGATGGAATACCCGCAGGTCGACACTGCTGGGCATGGAAATGACTTCGCCCCGGGCTTTGTACTCATGTAACACCAGTTGTCGCAACGGCTCGCTGGTGGTGGTGACCAGCCCGGCATGGCGGGTGGCGTTGCGAAGCAGTTTCACAAAGCCCGGTATCCGTGCCTGGCCAAACCCTTCGAAGTTGTCGTACAGATCCACCGCATAGGGAATGCCCATGCGCCGAGCCAGCCATGCGGTCAGTGCGACATGGGGAATGTCGGATGCGCCAATCAGCACATCAGGCTGAAACTGACGCAGCTGGCGGAGCATGTGGGTGGGGTATGACAGCAAGCGCGGCAGTTTCAGCTTGCCGATGGACTGCGATTCCCATACCAGCGCACCAGGCTGGCCATCGTGTGTCCAGCTTCGCGACGAGTCTGCCGAGTGGTAGTCCAGGCAATAGCCACGAACTTCGTGACCCAGGCGGGCGAGCTGGTGCGGGATTTCATAGAGCCTGGCGTAGCGGTCAAGGATCACGTCCTTGCTCATGTAGCGACGCTTGCACAGAAAGGCGATGCGCATCGGGTGGCCGGGTTTCATTTTTGAAGCTTTTTGCACACCTGTTGCGCAGCGCTCAGCGCCGCCGCCACGACCTGATCCATGTTGTAGTAGCGGTACTGGGCCAGGCGGCCAACGAAGGTCACATCCTGCTCGGCATCTGCCAGCGCCTGGTAGCGCTTGAACAGTGCTTCGTTCTCATCGCTGGGAATCGGGTAGTACGGATCGCCATTGGCCTGCGGGTACTCGCGCATGATCGAGGTGCCGGTATGCGACTGGCCCGTCAGGTGCTTGAACTCCGTCACGCGGGTATAGGCGTGCTCATTGGGGTAGTTCACGGTGCCCACCGGCTGGTGCTGGCTCACGCCGGGCAGGTGTTCATGCTCGAAGCGCAACGAACGGTATGGCAGCTGCCCGAAGCGGTAGCCGTAGAACGCGTCGATGGGTCCGGTATAGATCATGTGAGCGTAGGCGTTGCGGTCCAATTTTTCATCAAACTCGACGCCCGTTTCAACGCGGATGTTCGGGTGATCCAGCATGTTCTGGAACATGCGCGTGTACCCGTGCAGTGGCATCGCCTGGAAGGCGTCTGTGAAGTAGCGGTCGTCGGTGTTGGTGCGGGTGGGAATGCGCGCCGCCACGCCGGCCTTCAGCTGACTGGGTTCCATGCCCCATTGCTTGCGCGTGTAGTTCAGGAAGAACTTTTCGTACAAATCACGGCCAACCGAATTGAGCACCACGTCTTCACTGGTGTGCACCGGATCGCGCGGCTCGCGCACACGCTCAAAGAAGGCCGCAGCGCCAGCCTCGTCCAGATCCAGCCCGTACAGCATGTTCAGCGTGTCGCGGTTGATCGGGAACGGGTACATCTTGCCCTCAACCTGGCTCAGCACGCGGTGTTCATAAGGGCGCCATTCGGTGAAGCGGGACAGGAACTGCCAGACCTTTTCACTGTTGGTGTGAAAGATGTGCGGCCCGTAGCGATGCACCAGCACGCCGTGAGCGTCCGACTCGTCAAAGGCATTGCCGCCGATGTGCGGGCGCCGGTCTATCAGATGGACAAGATGACCAGCATCGGCCAGCTCGCGGGCAATGGTGCTGCCGGCGAAACCGGCTCCGACGATGAGGGTAGTGGAGTTCATGCACGTGTTTGAAGCAGGAGAGGCCACAGGCAGGTTACCTTGAATAGTCAAGCGAGCATCTTTCGCGATGGCGAAAGCCTGAAATCGAATCGTTCGGCTGAATCCTATCCACTCAGACCAAGGCGCCTGAGCCAGTTGAATGCAGGTGATTGGTAGTCCAGCCGGACGGTTGCCAGAAGTGCCAGATCAATACCTTCGGCCCAGCGGTGAGGCATCATGCCTCGTAAGGGAGACTGGGCATAGCGCCGCAACATGGCATGCCCAAGAGGTGCGGCTCGAACGGCTGCGCGGGTCCACTGCGATGCCACCACGGCACGGGCCTGGGCATCGTCGAATTGCGCGGCCAGTTTGAGTAGCCATCCTTCAATGTCGTCCATTTCCTGTAGCGAAGTGATGGACTCTGGTGCACGGATGATGTTATGGATGCGTTGCTCTTCTGCCGAGGCAAAGATGCCGCGTGCCTCTAGCGCCTGCAAGCGAATCCTTTTGGTCACCTGTTCCATTAGGCTGCGCTTGGCTTGAGTCGCTTGCTGGGGATGGCGTCTGTAGCGCAACAAAACTTGGGGCACATTGGCAAGACGAAACTGCTGACCGGCGCGAACAAACAGGTCGTAGTCTTCGGCCAGGATGTTGGCGTCGCGGTAGGCAACAGCCTCGAAAACTTCCCGCCGTGCCATGATGGTGGGGTGGCAGATCGTGTTCTGAAACAGCATGGCTGCTTCCAGCTCTTCAGAACGATGAGGCCAGCGCACCCTGCGCGGCAGGCCGCCACCAAACTCTTGAAACCAGCTGCCGCACAAATCAATCTTTTGCTGATCCAGAAAGGCCAATTGCTGTTCAAAGCGCATCGGCAGGCAGATGTCGTCTGCATCCATGCGTGCAATGAAACGACCGCGTGCGCGATTCAGCATGGTGGTCAGCGCATGGACAATGCCCCTGTTGGGCGTGCCCCGAATCGGAATCACGCGCCTGTCGCTTGCTGCCAGACGCTCGATGAGAGGCCAGGACGCATCCGTCGATCCGTCGTCATAGATTAGCAGTTCGATATCGGAAAAGGTTTGCGTGAGTACGCTCCTGACGGCATCCACAAGCCACACGGAACCGTTGTGGCAAGGCAATAGCACAGACACGTTCGGTGGTGAAGAACCCGTCATTTACAGTCCCCACATCTCATGCCGGCGTCCGCCTCTTCCGAGTACACCGTCCCACAGTCCGGCAAGGTAGGCCTTGCTTTGAGCGAGTCTGTCGGGCTCATGAAGCATAGTCGCCAACCACCGTACACCTGTCGCAGGAACGGTCTTCGCCATAGCGGAAATCCTGCCATCGTGGCGCATGGCTGAGATGATCCGGTTGCGAACGTCGTAATAACGCTTCCAGGGCTGAATGTAAAAGCACGTGGGCTGAAACGGCCCCAACCCAAACCGGTAGTGACTTGATGCTGGGTGGCTGATCCGACTTTTGCCGCAGGCGATGATGGGAATGCCATTGGCACTCGCGCGAAGACAGTATTCGTGATCATCACCGGCGATGAAATATCCTTCGTCCGGATAACCAATACGAGCCACTGTTCTAGCCGACACCAAGAATCCTAGGAAGGGTAATGAAGTCACATGAAGGGTGTCAGGGATTCTCGTGACCTCGGAAAATTCAGCTCCATCTTTGGAACATAGCGGCCAGGAAGTTTGGATGCCCGCGACGGCAATGGATCCATAAATGCGGTTGGGATCACTGGCGACACGCATCAGTTGTTCCAGCGCATCGTAGTGAGGTTCGGCATCGTCGTCCATCATCCACACCCACTGCGCACCATTCTCAAAGGCGTGCTTCATACCTGCAGAAAATCCGCCAGCGCCGCCTGTGTTTTCTGGCAATGCCAACAATTCCACGCCAGGCCTATCCAGCCAGCCTTCGGCCTTGAGCATTTCGCGGGTGCCGTCGGTGGAGGCGTTGTCAACGATCAGCAGGCGGGTGGGTTGAAGCGTTTGGGCGGTGTGCGCGGCCAGGGCCTTGCATAGCAGTGACTTGCGGTTGTAGGTGACGACAACGCTTGTGATGGCGAGTTGACGAGTTTCATGCTTTGGCATCGTGCTCACAATGTACGTCGGTAGTCATGCCCTTTGAGCAGGCCTTTGGCGCTGGTCCAGCCCAGTGTGGCCCAGCGCTTGGGTAGCAATAGCCAGAGCATTAAGCGTGGATCAATGTGGCGCAGGCCGGGATAGCCATAGACGGGTTGAGCAGGGCGAGCGGTGTGGTCCATCAGGCGGGCTTGGGCACCAATGCTAGACCAGTACCGGGGACGAAAGGGAAATGCCTTGTGCACCAAATCCCACAGCGCTTCGGCGGTGATATGGGCAAGGTGGTCATTCCAGCGCCCCTGCTGCGCCAGCGTGGCTCTCGCTTCAAGCAGTGCCTGTGCCGTTGCTTCATGCACGAAGCCTGATGGGCGGTCAAGCGATTGGCGCACGGCCGCATGTTGATACCACACCCCGACGGCCTGATCAAATCTTTGCCAGCGTCGAGGGGCTGCGGTGACATAGCGAATCAGCCAGACGATGTCTTCAGACTGACGAAGTCCAACTGGCCATTCCATCTCCTTCAACGAGGACCTACGGTAGACGTGGGTGAAGGTCAGCTGTAGCCGTTTGCGAGAAAGGACGGTCGCACAAGCAGTCGCTTCATCGGGCTGAGAAAAAGATGAAATCAATGAGTTATCGCTATCACGAACTTCTGCATTTCCCGAGCAAAAATCCAAATCTGTGCGTAGCATCAGATGATATTGATCTCTAGAGGCGTCTTGAATTAAATAGTCATCATCATCAAGAAATCGCACCAATTCCCCAGTGGCGTGCTTGATGCCAAGGTTTCTGGCATGGTTTGCATCAGCCTTTTCGGTGCGTACTACCCGTATCATCGCATTTGGTGGTGGCTCGGTGTTGCATGGAAGGCTGAAATAATTTGCTTTGGAGCCGTTGATAACAACGATGATTTCTGAAAAAAATGATCCGTCTTCTATGAATGCACTGATTATGGCTCTCTGAAGTAGTTTTTGGCGATCTCCGATGGTTGGTATAATGATGGAGATTTTTGCTGTTTTGTGGTCAATCATTTGATAGTATGGATTTTCTTCATTACACTTTCAATTCTCCTTTTTCTAATGGATGATATGGCGTTTTTGTTGAGGATTTTTGCTTTTCGTTTTGCGAAATAGTCGAGGGCTCTAAATAGGAGGGGTGTCGAGTTATATCCCTCCTTTTGGTATTCGTTGGGTGTGCTGCCGAATTTTTGTATTGCGTAGATTGGTCCATCCCCTTCGTAGCAAATCCCTGTATAGTGGATGGGGATCATGTAGTGAGATGGGAATATGGTGATTTCTGGATTTTCGGATTTTATCATTTGCGCGGTAAATAAGTTGCCCGTCGAAATCCAGGGTTCATCAAGTTCTGAGATATTTGTTTCGCTGAGTTTGTCTATTAGTTTTTTGACGAATTTGTTCCCGGGTTCGCAGGCTTGAATGGGGGAGACGAGGTCCCCTCTCACGGCTTCGTTTTCGTATATCGTGTATGCATGCGCTCTTGAAAATAGAGCTGTCATGTTTCTGATGCAGATGGAGTCGGCGCCTGGCATGAATCCGCCATGTTCATATAGTATTTCAAGTCGCATCAGATCGGCGACGCCAGCGTATTGTCTGCGCTTTAGGTATTCATTAATCTGAGATTGAGTCTGAAATTTTCTATTGAATAAAAAATCATTGTCATAGAGCGTATACTCCCAGTCAGGATGCAGTTGTCTCCAAGTGTTCATCCACTCAATAGGTGGTTTTTTGGGGCCGATCCAAATATGAGATAGCTTCTTTGGTATAGCGCAGGTCATGTGGCTGTGGGGATATCTAGATGAACTAAGTTCGTGCAAGTCTTTAGGCTCGTCTCTCGATGCGCGATAATCACAATGGTCTTGCGACCTGCTAGCCTGCGAATCGCTTCATTCACGGCGGCTTCTGTCTCGCCATCCAGCGCACTCGTTGCCTCATCCATGAAAAGTACTGGCGGGTCACGGTACAACGCACGGGCGATGCCGATGCGCTGGCGCTGCCCGCCGGAAAGGCGAATGCCGCGGTCCCCTACTGGTGTGTCGTAGCCTTGGGGTAATTCGCTCATCACAAAGTCGTGAATCTGTGCGGCGCGGGCAGCACGTTGAACGGCCTGCATGTCGATCTGCTCAAGGGGAATGCCGAACGCAATGTTGGACGCCACACTGGCGTCGGCAATGTAGATGTGCTGAGGCACGTAGCCAATGCTTGCCTGCCAGGCGGGCAGATTTTGGGTAGTGATGGGCTGACCGTCCACGCTGAGCATGCCAGCTTGGGGAGTCAGCAACCCAAGCAAAATGTCCATGACCGTACTCTTGCCCGCGCCACTGGGGCCCTTGAGGCCCACGCTGGAATTGACGGGGATGATCAGGTCGAAGCCGTCGAGTACCCGCTTGTTGGGCGTGGAGGGGTAGGCGTAGCGGATGCCGCTCAGGCGGATTTCCTGCTGCGGCACGATGGGGGGCTGGCCTGTCGGCGTGGCTAGAGTACGTGGCAGCGATAGGTCGCGATGGAGATTGTCGAGCGTGGCGCTGGCGAACTTGAGACGTGCAAATCCGCGATACATGACTTGCGCGGCAGGCAGCATGCGATAGGCGGCAAAGCCATAGAGGCCTAGCGCCGGGAGTACTTCGGCAATGTCGCCGCTTTTTAACAGCAGGGTCAGCGAAATGAGGATAAGCCCGGTGTAGCCGGTGGCTTCCACCAGGTACAAGGGGGTCTGGCTCAGGGTCTCACTGGCGGCCACATGACGCGCCTGGGTGCGCGATGCTTGCTCGTAGCGCTGCTGGTAGGACAATTCTGCATGGGTGATCTTGATGTCGCGAATGCCTTGCAGTGCCTCGTTGCAGGTCTGGTAGCGCTGGCGGTTGGCTTCTACCATTTCGCTGCCGATGCGCTTGAGGCGGCGGCGCACCAGCAGGTAGATGCACCCGTACAGGCTGCCCACCACCGCGACAATGGCCAAGGCGGTGACCGGGTTGTACGCAAACACCAGTGTCAGCATGGTCAGCACCACGATGCCCTGCACGATGACCTGCGAGAACGGCTGGATGAGATTGACCATGACCATGTCCACCTCGGCCAGGATGGTCTTGGACAGCTCTGCCGTGTTGCGTTGAATGAAAAACTCGTAGGGCTGGGCCAGGTAGCGGGCCAGCAGCCGGCTGCTGATGGAATGGCGCAGCAGGTGAACGAAGCGGTTGAGCAGGTGCTGGGTGATGGTCTTGAAGACTGAGGACGTGATGACGATGGCGATGGATGCCGTACCCAGCGCGATGATGAAACTGGCGGTGTCGGTAAAGCCGAAGGCGTTGTACGCGCTTTCCAGCCACGGGTTTTCATGCACCACCCCTGGCCTGGCCAGCACGGACAGGAAGGGCATGATGGAGATCACGCCCAGCATTTCGGCCAGCGCCATCAGTAATGCAAGCAGCAGCATCACCACGGCGCGCCGCTGCTCGCTCGGCAGAAACAGTTGCCAGGTTTTCTTGAGCGTTTGAAGCATTCGGTGGATGGGTTGGTTTCAGGTGGCTGTCATTGCGGTTGCGGCGCGGTCTTTCGGTGCCACTGCCACGCATGCCGGATGATGTCCTGCAGGTCGCCATATTGCGGCGTCCAGCCCAGGGTTTGGCGCGCCAGCGTGCTGTCGGCCACCAGCACGGCCGGGTCACCAGGGCGTCGGGGCAGATGTTTGACCGGCACCTGCAGACCGGTGGCCTGCTCCACCGTCTGGATGACTTCGTGCACGGAAAACCCGCACCCGTTGCCCAGGTTGAAGGCGGCAGAGCCCTTGCCTGCCATCAGGTGGTCCAGCGCCAGCAGGTGTGCATCGGCCAGGTCCTGCACGTGGATGTAGTCGCGGATGCAGGTGCCGTCTGGCGTGTCGTAGTCGGTGCCGAACACGCCCACCTCGGGCCGTTGTCCAAGGGCGGCCTGGATGACCAGGGGGATCAGGTGGGTTTCTGGTTCATGGCGTTCGCCCAGCAGGCCATCGGGGTGGGCGCCTGCGGCGTTGAAGTAGCGCAGCGCAACGTATTGCAGCCCGTTGGCACGGTCGCAGTCGGCCAGGATCTGCTCCACCATCCACTTGCTCGTGCCGTAGGGGTTGACGGGCTGGCGAGGATGCTGCTCGTCGATGGGCGTATAGGCCGGGTTGCCGAAGATGGCAGCGGTGGACGAGAAGATGAGCCGCTGCACGTCATGGGCCAGCATGGCTTCAATCAGGTGGATGGTGTTGCCGACGTTGTTGGCGTAATAGCGCGCAGGCTTCACCATGGATTCGCCCACCTGAATGGACGAGGCAAAGTGCATGACCGCGTCGAAGCGGTGCGCGCTGAACAACTGCCACAGCGCTGCGCGGTCAGCCAGATCGCCCACCACCAGCTGGCCCGCCAGTACGGCGTCGCGGTGCCCGCTGCCAAGGTTGTCGTACACCACCACGTCGTGCCCTGCCTGTGCCAGGCGCAACACCATGTGCGATCCGATGTAGCCTGCGCCACCGACGACAAGAATCTTTTGCGTCATGAAAGGAGAGGATGCTGTTGCGTGTCAGTGGGGGCGGCCGTTCAATGTCAGGCAGCCACGATGTTGGCCGCAGCCGCGAATCTCCCTCGCGTGTCCACGATGACCTGCGCGTGCTGCTGCAGCAGCGCATAGTCGAAGCCATCATGATCGGTCGCCAGCACCAGACAGTCGTAGGCGGCAATGGACTCGGGGGTGAGCGGGACCGACTGCAGGTTGAAGTGGTAGTCGCGCTTGCGCGGAAAGGTCGGCACGTGAGGGTCGCTGTAGGCCACCTCGGCGCCCTTGTCCTGCAGCAGGTCCATGATCTCGACCGCGGGTGACTCCCGGGTGTCGTCAATGTTTTTCTTGTAGGCCAACCCCAGCACCAGGATGCGGCTGCCCTTGATGGCCTTTCCGCGGTCGTTGAGGGCGTCGCCGACTTTGCCCACCACCCAGTGCGGCATGTGGTGGTTGATTTCACCGGCCAGCTCGATGAAGCGGGTGTTGACACCGTACTCGCGCGCCTTCCAGGTGAGGTAGTACGGGTCGATGGGGATGCAGTGGCCGCCCAGGCCGGGGCCGGGCTTGTAGGGCACGAAGCCGAACGGCTTGGTGGCCGCGGCTTCGATCACCTCATGGATGTTGATGCCCATACGGTCGGCCACGATCTTCATTTCGTTGACCAGGCCGATGTTGACGCTGCGGTGGATGTTTTCCAGCAGCTTGGACATCTCGGCCGCCTTGGTGCTGCTGACGGGCACAAGGGTCTGGATGGCGAGCTGGTACACGGCCTGGCCGAGCGCCAGGCAGGAAGACGTCATGCCGCCGATGACCTTGGGGATGTCCTTGGTGCCGAAGTGCGGGTTGCCGGGGTCTTCGCGCTCGGGGCTGAAGACGAGGGCGCAGTTGCGGCCGGGCTCCAGGCCCCTGCCGCGCAGGCGCGGGGCGAGTACCTCTTCGGTGGTGCCGGGCCAGGTGGTGCTTTCCAGGCTCACGAGTTGTCCCTCTCGCATGTGGGGCAGCATGGCCTCGACCGTGTTGACGATGAAGCTCAGGTCGGGCTCTCGATGACGGGTGAGTGGTGTGGGCACGCAGATGATGAGGGCGTCGGCCTCGGCGGTGCGTGCGAAATCGGTGGTGGCTTCGAAACCCTGTTGCCGGGCCTGCTGGATCAGCTCCGGGGTCAGGCGTTCGATATAGCTTTCGCCGTTGTTGAGCTTGTCGACCTTGGTGGCATCGATGTCGAACCCCAGTACGCGAATGCCCACTTCGGCAAAACGCAGCGCCAGCGGCAGGCCGACGTAGCCCAGGCCGTAGATGCCAACGCAAAGGGATTGGCGTTCGATGCGCTCATGGAGTGCCTGCAGGGCGGCAGGAAGGTGTGAGGGTAATTCGGACATGTCTTCATTGTCCTGCACAGAACGGGCAACGGAAGGGGGCGAGGTCGCGAGGATGGGTTGACGCGCTTTGAAGCCATGCTGCGCCCGTCACCTGGTGCGCGAGGTGGACCGCTTCCGCGTGGCCGCTCGGCCCGACCCCGGCGGTATGATCCGGCGGTGTTTTCATCGCCTGGGGGCTGAGGGTTTGCGCGCATCCTGGCACATGCTGGCCGCGTTCACGGCCGGGCTGATCTTTTTCCGCTGGGCCGGTGCCCACGGCCTGGCCGACACGGCGCTGGCGGCGCGGCTCGTGATCGCGCTGTCGGTGGCGGCGGGGGTGGGCGCGGCCTGGCGCGAGGCGCGGCC
>JBAYOJ010000038.1:0-12685 GCA_041678385.1 Burkholderiaceae bacterium
GAACTGCTTGAACTTGTCGGCGTCCAGGCTAAAAAAGACCTGATCCAGCACGACAGACTGAGCACGGTCGCAGGCCGCTTCGAGCATGAAGTCGGATCGGTTCTTTCCGAGCAGACTGGCGGCGTGATCGATCAGGTCGCGCTGCTCGGGCAGGGCCCGCAGATTGATGGCGGCGTCACGCATTGGCTTCTCCTATTAATGCATACACAACAGATATGCAGATTGTTGCGCGGTGTGTAGCTGTTGTCAATACGCTGCCGAGGTCAGTCACGCAGGTGCTGTGGTCCATCCGGTGTTTTCATGATGCAAAACGGCCATTTGTTACAGGCGGGCGCGCTCAAGATCAGTGCTTTGCTAAAGAACGTCATACACGGACGCGGGTTCGGTTCCGTGTTCCCCACCAAGTTTCAAAAAACCAACCGTTAACGGTTGGTTTTTTTCGCCTGTAAGAGCCACTATTGGCGGGGTTTGGGCTCTACTGCTGTACCCCATAAACGGGGCCGGGCATTCTCTGGATCCTGCCAGCCCCGACTTGATCAATGCTATTCTCATCATTTTTCAGCAAGCTAAAAGAATATGCAGGGGGCAATGTGACAGCAGAATATGAACGCCTCCCAAGCTGCCGCTACGCCGCTGCATGAACCCCTACCTGCAACTTGGTCACGAGGTTCTGGGCAACCCGGCCGGTATCATCGGCTTTCTTGTCTGTGTCGCGGTGGCCGCCTATGCCCAGACGCTTACGGGCTTTGCCTTCGCACTCATTCTTCTGAGTTCGGTGGCGGTCTTCGAGCTGGTACCCATCACAGACGCCGCCAATGCCGCCATGGTGCTGACACTGGTCAATGCCTATGCTTTTTTTCGTACTGACCGGCAGCCCCCCCCTTGGCGCATGATGCGCCCGGCGCTTATCAGCAGTCTTTGTTTCACGGTTGCAGGGGTGATGTTGCTGATGTGGTTCAGTACTCATGCAACACAGTGGCTGAAAATCGTTCTAGGCTTGGTCATTGTCGGCTGCGCATTTTCATTGATGCTACAAAGGCGGCCTCGACAGAGTTTGTCTTCGCCCCTGGGGTTCGGGATTGCGGGGTCACTGTCTGGGATCCTGGGTGGTCTTTTTGGCACTTCTGGCCCGCCGCTTGTATACCTTATGTATCAACAGCCACTGGATCATCTGTTGATACGCAGGGCCCTGCTGCTTGTCTTTACCAGTAATTCGATTCTGCGTCTGACAATGGTGGTCGCAACAGGTACGTTCACGTTGCGCTCGCTACTGCTGTGCGTGCTTTCCATTCCCATTGTGCATTTCATCACCATGTTCACTATCCGGCGCCCTGCGCCGGTGAGCGTCCGCACGTTGCGGACAGCCGTGGCATGGCTGCTGGTGGTTTCAGGCGTCCTGCTGGTGTTTTCGGGATGGAACAAGCTGCTGCCGGCGGGGTGACCTTCAAGCTTTAAGGCCTCGCAGGACGCCCCCCTACCCCTTTAGTTTCGCCCGTATCCTGGCCACTGCCTGCGAGCGCAACTGCGATATACGCCCTTCGGTCACCCCCATCACTGCAGCGATTTCCTTTTGGTTGAGATCGTGCTCGAACTGCAGGGACAGCAGCAGCTTCTCGCGTTCTGGCAGCTCGTTGATGGCCCGCACAACGGCCGCATGCATGTTGTGAGACATCAGCAGATTCAGGGGATTGCCATGATGCACCGCTACGTCTTCATCCCCCCCACCTGCTGCCACGCGTTCCAGCGCCCCACGACCTTCGTCAGAAGACAGATCTTCGTAGTGCACCAGCTGCACGCCCGTCGCGTCCTGCAGCATAGCGTGGTATTCGCCCAGCATCACACCCAGTTCGTCAGCGATTTCCTGCTCGGAAGCCGCACGTAATTCACGTTGTTCCACCCGCTTGATGGCTGCATCGATTTCACGTGCCTTGGTGCGCGCACCGCGCGGCAGCCAATCCTGACTGCGCAACTCGTCCAGCATGGCACCACGAATACGCGTGGTGGCATAGGTTTCAAATTTGGCGTCCTGCTGTACTTCGTAGCGGCGCACCGCATCCAGCAAGCCCATCATGCCGGCCTGCATTAGATCGTCCAGCTCGACATTGGCCGGCAAGCGGGTGGCCAGCTGCAGGGCGAGCCGGCGGACCAGGGGGGCGTATTGAGCAATCAGGGCGTCTTCTGTCATGCGTGCTTCGAGCGGCTCGGACTCATCACTGGTTTGCAACCAGCATCCATTGTGACGCAACAAATCGTCGATCAGCGGTGGATATAGGTATCATTTACTTACCTGTTTCAGACATAGAACACAAAAATACAGCATCTCGCCCTAAACATCGCACTTCTTCTGCCGTAACCACGGATGGAAAGATCATGCGCCTTGCCCATCTAAAACAATAGCAGCGTACTAGGAGTCAGCGATGGTGGATTCTATCTCAAGCAATATGGCCGCTCCCCTGTCTTCACTGACAGACGCGACGCCCACCCAGTCGCGGCCCGAACCAGCGGTTCAGGTCACAAACGTAGCCAGCAGCCGTAATGACGGCAACGCCTCTTCACACCAGAATGGCAACCCATCGCAGCCCTTAGCCCCGGAAGACGCCTTCGACGAAATCAACCACGCCATGCAGGCCTGGGATACCGGCATGCGCTTCGAAATCGACGAAGACACCCAGCAGTTGGTGGTTTCCATCATCGATAGCAAGTCGGGCGACGTAATACGGCAGATCCCCAGCGAAGAAGTACTGCATGTGGCCAAGATGATTACACAGTTCCAGGGCAACCTCATCAGTACCAAGGCGTAGGCGTTGCAAATGCCAAACGGGCAAAGTGCAATAGCATCGTCGGGCAGTCGCCCGAATTGACATGAACAGGTTTCGCGCACAATAAGCGGATACGGAGTAAACCATGGCCACTTCCCCAATATCTTCCATCGGCGTCGGTTCCGGGCTACCACTCGATACTCTCCTCGATGGCTTGCGCAAAGCAGAAAATGCTCCCTTGGCAGCGCTTCAAAATCGCGCCACAAAGGAACAGCAACGCTACACCGCTTACGGCACGATTCTGTCGGCGCTTGATGGCGTCGCCACGGCTGCCGCATCCCTGGGCAAGAACGAAACCTATAACGCAGTCAAGGCATCCGTCACGGGGGACACCTTCACCGCCAGTTCCAAAACCGATTCAGGCGCTATCCCGGGCAACTACACCGTCTCGGTCGGCAACCTCGCCCAGGCACAAGTGCTTTCCAGCGACGGCACGGCTTCGCGCAGTACCAATCTGGCGAGCGGCAGCGGCCTGGTCGATATTTCATTCACGCTCGATACCGGCGATACCCATACCGTTTCCATTGATGCCGGCAAGTCATCGCTCGAAGACATCGTCAAAGCCATCAATGCCGATTCCAAACTGGGCGTCAGTGCCACGTTGATGAACGACGGTACAGAAAACCCTCATCGCCTCATGATCTCGGCCGACCAGACCGGCACCGACAACCGGGTGACCTCCATCACTTTGGCGGCTGGCGAAGGCACATCAGGCATCGACCTGTCAGGCCTCGAATCGGTCCTGTCCTACGACAACAGCAACCCTGAAGCCGGCGGCATGAAGCAAATCGTCGCAGCCGAAAACGCGCAGGTCAGCATCAACGGCATCCTGGTTACGTCCCAGGGCAACTCCATTGAAGACGCCATCGAAGGCGTTACGCTGACCCTTGTCAAAAAAACAGCAGAAGACGCAACGCCCGATACATTGCGCATTACACGCGACGACACTGTAGCCAACACCGCAGTGAACAATTTCGTAAGCGCATACAACGCGTTGCAAAGCACCATCAAGGCCCTGACGGCTTACGACGTCGATGCACAGGAAGGCGCCGCCCTCACCGGCGACAGCCTGGCCCGTCGCGCCCAAACCCAGGTGCGTGACGCCATCAACGGTTTAGCCGTCAACGGCATGACCCTCTCTTCACTGGGAATCAAAACAGATCCAACCACCGGAAATCTATCGGTCGACAACGAGCAATTCAACGAAGCGCTGGCAAATAATCGTGCCGATATTCAACAGCTGTTTGCCGGTGAAAACGGTCTCAGCAAACGCGTGACGGCGGCGACCGAAGTCTTCACCAAGAGCGATGGCCTGCTCAAAACCTCACAAGATGGCATCACGCGCACGCTTAAACAGCTCGACCTGCAGTACAACCAGATGCAAGCCCGGATCGACCAGAAAATGGACACCTACCGCACCCAGTTTGTGCAGCTTGACAGTTTCATGGCACAAATGAACTCGGTAAGTTCCTATCTCACCCAGCAGCTATCCATGCTTGCCAACCTGAACAACAGCAACAACAAGTAGAAGTCATGACATATGCCCCGCCCCGTGGCCTCAGGCGCCACTCAGCCCAGGCTTATTCCAGCGTAGGCCTAGAAACCAAAGTGCTCAGCGCCACCCCCGAACGTCTTATCACGCTATTGTTCGAAGGCGCACTTTCCGCCATCGCCAAGGCGCGGCTGCACCTGCAAATGGGCAATATCGCAGAACGCGGCATGGCAATCTCGAAAGCCATCGATATTGTCGATTCGGGCCTGAAGCTCAGTGTGGATACCGACGCCGGCGGCGAACTGGCACAGAATCTTGTAGCCACCTACGAACTCGTGCTGCATAATTTGATGCTTGCCAATCTGAACGCCGACAACGAAAAACTCACCCTAGCGGAAACCTTGCTCAAGGAAATCAGCTCTGCCTGGCGCGAAGCCTGCGATCCCGCCTCAGAAGCCACCCCACTACAGGCTCACTCATGACGTCCAGCACCGATCTCCTGAGGCACTATCAAGCCATTGCCGATCTTTCCGGGCGTATGCTCACAGAGGCACAAGCCAATCGCTGGGACGCGGTGTTCGTTCTGGGTCAACAGTATCACGACGCGGTGGAAGCTTTGCGCGATCAGGATCTCACCACGCTCGAAGACCGTGAAGCTCGCAAGGGCCTGCTTACCCAGATACTGAGCGATGATGCAGATATTCGTCGGTTGGCCATGCCTGAACTCGACCGCCTGTCCGGCCTGCTGGGCAACATGAAGCGCCAGGATCGCGTGCTGCGCACCTATTCAGGCACCCTGGCCTGATATACCAGCCATGAGCGTAAGCGGGCCTTCGACACTGGGCACCTTGATGGTGCAGCGTGTCGAGGCCGCGCTAGGCGTGACATTGGCTCAACAAGCCAATGTGGTCACGGGCGCCAGGCCCGATGCCGTCGCCCAGCCTGGTCAGCCTGACAAGACCGACCCTGCCCAGAACCCGCCGCCTAAAGAACAGGAAGGCTCCCGCCGCGCCCAGGAACAAGGTGGGCGACAGGCTGGGCTGGCCGCACTCGCCCGCAACAACCCCGAAATAGCCAAGCTGCTGGCAGCGCGCAATGCGCCCATGACCGCTTACACGGCGTCGGCTCCTACCACTTTGGGTCAGGCTGCGAAGACGATACTCGCCCTGCTGCAACATTTTCCCGATGCCCGGCCAGCCGTATCCGGGCGTGCCCCCCTGCTTGGGCAGTCACCCGGCCAAGGCAGTAGCTCAGGCCCCTCTGGGCCAGGCCTGCAGGTCTCTGCGCCAATTGTGCAGGCCCAGGGCCACCCCACCGGGAATCCCGACCCACGCACTGTGCAGGCCACAACCCAGCGCGCTGGTGGCGAAAGCGGCTCCTCCGGCCCCAGTACTAGTACGCCGCCCCCTCCCTCCGCAGCACCAGCGCCCACCGATGCGGCTGCGCGCGCGGCCGCAGCTTCCACCAGCGTGAATCCTGCGCCTACCGATGCTACAACCAGCCAACGAACCGGGGCAGCTACCCCCAACAGCCCCTTGCCCTCTAGTGTGCGGCCCGCCCCGACAACCCAAGGCCCAACCCCAGGCGCCACAGCACCTGGTATGGCGGGCAGCACTATGCCACCACTCACCGGGATGGCCGGCCAGTTGGCGCAAGCCTTGTCGCAGGCATTGCAAGGCAGCGGTCTGTTCTATGAATCCCATTTGCGCGACTTCACCTTCGGGCATCGTTCATTGGCACAGGTGCGCGCCGAACCGCAGGCCCATGCCGGGCAGGACGCCACCGGCCGTCCTGGCTCCACTGAGCCCTGGCAGCCGCGGGCAGGCGCAGAAGCCCCTTCAGGCCAAAGCAGCCAAACCGGCCCACAGGCACAGGGGGGGCAGCCCACTCAGTCTGGCGGGCAAGCGGGTCAACCGGCCCAGGGCCACTTACCAGGGCAAGCCTATCAGGCACAGCAAGGCGCCAGCACGCAGTTAAGTGGCGCGCTGCTCGCACTCGATCCGTCCACGCATCTGCTCGTACGTCAACAGCTCGAAACGCTGGCCAACCAGACGTTCGCCTGGCACGGGGAAGCATGGCCCGGCACCGATATGGAATGGGAAGTACAACGGCGTGAACAACAGGGCACCGACACCCACGAAGATCACTGGGCCACGCGTCTCAAACTAGATCTTCCGGGTCTGGGCGAAGTCCAGGTACGGCTCTCGCTTTCCGGCAGCCAATTGGTCATGCATCTCGTAGCGCCTGAAGGGGCAACGCTTATGGCCGATCATACGGATCTTCTGCGCCAGCGCCTGGGTATACAAGGCTTGCAACTCAGCCAACTGACCATATCGCGTGTCGACTCTGACAGCGACAGCAGCTTATGAACTCTGATCGGCCCGTCCCACCTTCACAGCCTGAATCCCAAGCGTCCGCAGCCGAACGCGCGTCAGCGGTTGCCATGCGCTACGACCAAAAGGATGCGGCACCTCGGGTCATTGCCAAGGGCTACGGCGACATTGCCGACACCATTATTCGTACAGCCAAAGAACACGGTTTGTACGTCCATGAATCGCCCGAACTAGTGAACCTGCTGATGCAGGTGGATCTGGACGCTCAGATTCCCCCGCAGCTCTACGTCGCGATAGCCGAGCTGCTGGCATGGATTTACGCGCTGGAAGAAAAAACCATGGGGCAGCTTGCCGCCGAAACGCCCCCGTAGGGATGGCTTAAATTTGGCAAACCAGGGCAGGCGCCTGAAGGCCGGCGACAAGGCTACAACGTCGTGACCACAGAGCTTACACCGGCATGCTGGCGATTTCCTGGTAGGCCTGAACGAGACGGTTGCGCACTTGAAGCGTCGCCTGGAAAGCAATGCCTGCTTTCTGCATATCGACCATGACATCATTCAACGAGACATCCGGCGCCCCGGCTTGAAAAGCATTGGCCTGCACATTGGCCGTATTCTGCATTTCAGATACCCGAGCGAGCGACTGCTGCAACTCTGCCGCAAAACCACCTTGCTGCGCCGGGGCGACATCGTTGCGGGCGGGCAGGTTTGCCGCAGCCTGGGCAACCTGCCGCATCTGGGACAGCCTGTTTTCGATTGCAGTGAGATTCTGGATAGCCATGGCAGAGGAAGACGGTCTCGCGTTGATCAAGCACCATGAATATAACCAAACGAAACACGGTGCAACCCGACTGTTAACCGCCTAATTCCGCGCCTGTTCATGTAATACAGCCTTGGGTCACGCAAGCCAGACAGTACGACGACAGATGGAGATCACTGATGGCGCTCTTCAGTAACTACAGATGAACCCGCTGCTGTAGGCCGCACACCCCTTGGTCGAAATTTTTTGCAAGGTGTTTCATACCTTGTAAAAGACGCCCAAAACACATGTTTTTCCGCCGATGGTCTTGCATGCGCCCAGGCCATAATGCAGCCTCACCTCATTCTGTTTTGCAGCATGTACATTTTGCCGACCAACCGCCCGAAGCCAGTAGTGCAGTGCCACGCTTTTCATTGCCGAGGCCGTAAATGAGCCGCATGGCTGAACTGACGGCACGCTATCCGGTTCTTCAGAAGGTTGGCAACATATCGCGCTCTGTGCAATTGGGGGCGCTGGCGGCTGCCATTGCCTTGCTGGCCGTAGCAACATTGTGGTTTCGGGGTCCTGATTACAAGGTTCTGTTTTCCAACCTGCAAGACCGCGACGGCGGCGCCATCATCAGCGCGCTGGCGCAGATGAACGTTCCCTATCAGCTCACCGACAACGGTGCCGCCATTCTGGTGCCATCCGACAAGGTGCACGAAACCCGCCTGCAGCTGGCGCAGCAAGGCCTGCCGCGCAGCGGCGAAGCAGGCTTCGAACTCATCGATCAAACCCGCTTCGGTGCCAGTCAATTCACTGAACAGGTCAACTTCCAGCGAGCACTCGAAGGCGAACTTGCCAGCTCGATTCAGGCTCTGAACGCCGTACAGCAAGCCCGCGTTCACCTCGCCCTGCCTCGCGAAACACTCTTCGTGCGTGACCGCCAGCCACCATCCGCCTCGGTGCTGCTCACACTCTACCCCGGCCGCATGCTAAGCGAATCGCAGGTAGCCGCCATTTCGTGGCTGGTTTCATCCAGCGTGCCCAATCTCACCGCCGACAATGTGTCGGTGGTAGACCAGAACGGCCGCTTACTCACGGCGCCCGCCGGGTCCGGCAGCGGCGATTCGGTCCGCCGCGACCTGGTCACGGAAATCGAGAACCGCACTGTGCAGCGCATCCTGACCCTGCTCAACCCCATCGTGGGCACAGGGAATGTACGCGCCCAGGTCAGTGCAGATGTCGACTTTGCCCAACGCGAGCAAACATCCGAAGTCTATCGGCCAAACCAGCAACCCGGCCAGGCCACGGTGCGCAGCCAGCAGACCAGTGCATCGCTGCAGAACGGCGTGCTGCCTGCGGAAGGCATCCCGGGCGCACTGACCAACCAGCCCCCACCCGACCCGGTCGCCCCCATCCAGCAGCCTATCGCTCCCGAAGCAGGCGCCAACGGCCAGCCCATTGATGAGGTTGCGCAGCAAGACGCCATACCTGCGCCCGGCCCCGCAGCAGCCGCAAACCTTGCCGCACCCGGGGGGCTGGCAACCGGCACCCAGATCGGCCCGCAAGGCACTGCGCGCAACGATGCCACCATCAACTACGAAGTCGACCGCACCATCAGCCACATCAAGGACCCAGTCGGCCAGTTACGCCGGCTGTCTGTTGCGGTAGTCATCAATTACCGCGAAGTCGACGGCGAACCGGCACCTCTGCCGGAAGACGATATCCAGAAAATAGACGCTCTGGTCAAGCAAGCCATGGGTTATTCACCCGAGCGCGGCGATTCCATAAGCGTGATCAACAGCCTGTTCAGCGAAGAAGGCGTGCCCGCGCCACGCTTCTGGGAAAACCCGGCGTACCTCGAACATGCCATCCAGCTGCTGAAATACCTTCTCATCGCGGCAGCCGTCATCCTGCTGTGGCGCGGCTTGGGCCGGCCTATCCTCGACAACATGGCCGAAGCCAAGGAACAGCTTGAACAGGAAGCTGAAGAAATCGAGCAGAACCGGGCAGCTCTTGAAGCCGCCGAACGTCGCGCCAGCGAAATGACCCGCTATCAGGAAAACCTTGCCACCGCCCGCGGCATGGCGACCAAAGACCCGCGCGCCGTTGCCATGGTATTGCGCTCCTGGCTGGAGAAAAAAAATGTCGGTCAGTAACGAAGCCCTCAACCGCTGTGCCATCCTCATTATGTCGTTGGGCGAAGACGCCGCAGCGGAAGTCTTCAAGTATCTATCTGCCCGTGAAGTCCAGCAGATCGGCATGGCCATGGCCGGGCTCAAGCAGGTCACTCGTGGTGACGTCGATAAAGTGCTGGAAGAATTCCGTCAGGAAGCCGACCAGTTCATGGCAATCACGCTGGGTTCCGATGACTACATCCGCTCAGTGCTCACCAAGGCCTTGGGTACGGATCGCGCCGCCGGCCTGATCGAAGACATTCTGGAAGGCAGCGACAATGCCAGTGGCATCGACGCGCTTAACTGGCTGGATGCCCAGAACGTCGCCGAGCTGATCATGGACGAACATCCTCAGATCATCGCCACCATCCTGGTCCATCTTGAACGCGACCGGGCTTCCGACGTATTGGCCCTGTTGCCGGAACGGCTGCGGAACGACGTCATGCTACGCATTGCCACTTTCGGTGGCGTACAGCCACAAGCCCTGCAGGAACTCACCGAAGTTCTGAACAATGTGCTGTCGGGGCAAGGCGCGAAACGCAGCAAAATGGGTGGGGTGCGTGCGGCGGCCGAAATTCTCAACTACATGAGTTCGTCGGAAGAAGAATCCGTAGTGGCCAATCTGCGTGAGCTGGACGGCGACCTGGCCCAGCGCATCGTCGATGAAATGTTCGTCTTTGACAACCTGATCGACGTCGAAGACACCGCCATCCAGCTCATCCTAAAAGAAATCGATACCTCCCAGCTCACCATTGCCCTCAAGGGCGCACCCGAAGAACTACGCGACAAGTTTTTCAGCAATATGTCGAACCGGGCGGCAGAAATGCTGCGTGACGACCTCGAAGCCCAGGGCCCCATACGCATGTCGCGGGTGGAAGAAGAACAAAAGAACATTCTCGGAACGGCACGCAGGCTGGCGGAGGCGGGGCAGCTGACGTTGTCACGCTCAGGCAACGACGAATATGTCTAGTCAAAACGATTCCCTCTACGATGCGGGCGGCCACTGGCGCCGCTGGGAAATGGAATCCTTCGACCCAGAACCGGAAGTACCATCCAGCCCGGCCGAAACAGCCGATACCGGCGCTGCCCTGCCCGATCCCGCCGACGTTCTCGCCGAAATTCAAAGCCTGCGCGCGGCGGCCCAACAACGCGGGCACGCCGAGGGCTACGCTGCCGGCCATGCTCAAGGACATACTGCAGGACTGCAAGAGGGGCATGAAGAGGGCCAGCGCCAAGGATACGATGCTGGTTTTTCCGCCGGGCAAGCGGAAGGCATGGAAGTCGCCCGCCAGGAAGCCGAGAAGCTGCACCAGATAGTGCAAGCGTGTGCTCAATCAATCAGCGACATTGAGGCAACAACCGGCGATGCGCTGTTATCGCTTGCCCTGAGCGTAGCCGAACAAGTCCTGCGCAGCACGCTGAACACCGAACCCGAACGCATTCTTGATCTTATCCATGATGTACTGCAACTGGATGGCAGCCATCAAGGTTTGCTCAAACTGCGCCTGAACCCCGCTGACGTGGACATGGTCGAGCGCTATCTGCAACAGGACGCCACCGTTGCACAGTGGCGCTTGCAATCCGATCCTTCCATCGAACGCGGCGGTTGCATTGTAGAAACAGCATTGGGCAACATTGATGCCACCCTGCAGACGCGTTGGCAACGTGTTGTGTCCACACTGGGTAGCAAGGCGGCTGGCCATGCCTGATCATCCTCATCTTCTTGCAACTGCCGGCGAACGGTGGTCAGCACTGCTCGAAGCGGCCGAACACCGTGTCTCTGCGGTGGAATCCTGGCATGTCAGCGGGCGCATTACACGCGCGACAGGCATGGTGCTCGAAGCAACGGGTTTGCGTCTCGCCGTGGGGGCCGCCTGCAAGATAGAACTTGTCTCCGGCGGCCGCCATTGGGCGGATGCCGAGGTAGTGGGTTTCCACGGCAACACCCTTTACCTAATGCCGCAGGCTGATATTTCCGGGCTGCCGCCGGGGGCGCGGGTAGTGCCAATCGAACCTTCGGTACAAAGCCGGTTGACGCTGCCTCAACAGCGCATCCACGACCCGGGCCCGCCGCCAGTACTATCCCGACACCTCCCTGTGGGCGATGGCTTGCTGGGTCGGGTACTCGACGGCGCCGGCCGTCCACTGGACGACCTTGGCCCGCTCAACGACGTGCAGCCGGCGTCGCTGGGCGCCCAACATATCAACCCGTTGGCCCGTGCACCCGTCGACACCGCGCTGGATGTCGGCGTGCGGGCGATCAATGCCTTGCTCACTGTCGGCCGAGGCCAGCGCATGGGCTTGTTTGCCGGCTCTGGCGTAGGCAAGAGCGTGCTGTTGGGCATGATGGCACGCTACACCTCAGCCGACGTGATCGTAGTGGCCTTGATCGGTGAACGTGGCCGAGAAGTCAAGGAATTCATTGAGCATAATCTGGGGCGCGAAGGCTTACGCCGGGCTGTCGTGGTGGCGGCCCCCGCCGATGTATCACCGCTGCTACGTCTGCAGGCTTCCGTCTACGCCACCCGGCTGGCAGAGCACTTCCGCGACCAGGGCCGCAATGTGCTGCTCATCATGGATTCGCTCACGCGCTACGCCATGGCTCAGCGCGAGATCGCACTCGCCATCGGTGAGCCACCCGCCACCAAGGGCTACCCACCCTCGGTGTTCGCGAAACTCCCCGCTCTGGTAGAGCGCGCCGGCAACGGGGCTCCGGTAGGCGACCGCCAAGCCGGCTCGATCACCGCCTTCTACACCGTACTGACCGAAGGCGACGACCAGCAAGACCCGATCGCCGATTCTGCTCGCGCCATTCTGGATGGCCACATTGTGCTGTCGCGCAATCTGGCGGAAGCCGGCCACTATCCCGCCATCGACATCGAAGCTTCAATCTCGCGGGTCATGGCCAGCATCGTCCCGACCGAGCATATTTCACTGGTCCATCGCTTCAAACAGATGGTCTCACGCTATCAACGCAACCAGGATCTCATCGCCGTAGGCGCCTACACCGTGGGCAACGATCCTCAGATAGACGAAGCCATCGCACGCTACCCACAACTGGAATCCTTTCTGCAGCAGGGGATGAGCCAGCACGTGGATTACGGACAGGCGACGGCACATCTC
>JBAYOJ010000039.1:0-12296 GCA_041678385.1 Burkholderiaceae bacterium
AGCCGCTTGCTCAGCGCCTGGAAAGATCGCGGCCTGGTCAACACAGGGCGCAAACGCGTCACCGTCCGCAAAGTCGACGACTTGATACGCCTGGCGGAAGGCAGCGCCGCAGGCAACGGCCAAACCACGGCTACACGCAAGAACCCTGTACAGCCGCTCTGAAAAAAAAGGAAAAAAAAGGGGGTCAGACCACGATTTCTTACAGAAATCGTGGTCTGACCCCCTTTTTTGCTTTTTTCGCCCCCATTTTTACCCCATGTCGCGTACCAGTCTGATGCCCAGGTTGGTTGGCGGTATGCCTACTGAGCATGCGCCCGCCTTAGGGTCGCGCATGAAGTCGGTGATCAGGCTGTGATGGGAACCTGCCACCACTCGTATCCCGCAGTTTTCGGTGGGTGGCAACATGGACTTGCCATCCTCATCCAGGTACTGCCTGACATGGCAGGTGTCCGTCCATTCCCAGACATTGCCGCCGAGGTCCTGAACACCCGCCTGATTGGTGCCGAAGCTCCCGAAGGGTTTAGGAAAAGGGTCGGCCGCAGATTTACGCTGGGATTCCAGTGCGTATTCCGCCAGCCAGCGTTGGGCGGGGTTATCAGGGTCGTAAATATCGATGCGCTGGTCTTCTTTAAAGACCTCGCCCGCCACGTGCACCCATTCGCCATAGGTCGGTAGACGGTAGTTGGAACCCGTGCGCTCGCTATACCACTTGGCGTAATCGGTAGCATCCAGCCAGCTTACGCCCACCACCGGCAGATCGGGTGCGACATCGTTACGATGATTCTTGTGCAAAGGGCGGCAGCCCTTTTCTTGCACACATTGCGCATATTCTGCCTGGCTCACCAGCCGCTTCATGACCTGCAACGGCTGGGAAAAACTGGCACTGATGCGGGCCGGCACCACAGGCATACCGTTCTTCAGGGTTTCGGCTGTGGCATAGTATTCCACCTGGCCGGGCGCAATGGTGGCCAGCAGTTCTTCAGGCGCCTGGGCGGCAGCTACGTGCAGGCCTGGATACAGCCCCAGGGCAAGAGCAGCAATGCCACCTGCAGCAAGCAGGCGGGTAATGGCAGAGACAGTCGTACGCATACGCATGGCAGTCCTTGTCTTCTTGCGGGCCACCTTGCGCGGCCCGCCATGACTTTATTGGACTACAGCGGTATATTGCTGTCTTTGTGCCAGCACAAGTTCAGGCCTGAAACATGCGCCGGCGGCACTGCCTATTCGATGGCCTTCACCATTTCTTCGACCACCTTCTTGGCGTCACCAAAGACCATCATGGTCTTGTCCATATAGAACAGTTCGTTGTCCAGGCCCGCATAGCCTGCAGCCATGGAACGCTTGTTCACAATCACGGTCTTGGCCTTGTAGGCTTCAAGGATGGGCATGCCATAGATGGGCGTGCCCTTCTGCAAGGCCGCTGGGTTGACGACGTCATTGGCCCCCAGAACAATGGCCACATCGACTTGGCCGAATTCACCGTTGATGTCGTCCATTTCGAAGACCTGATCGTAGGGGACTTCGGCCTCGGCAAGCAGCACGTTCATGTGACCCGGCATCCGGCCGGCCACAGGATGGATGGCATATTTGACTGTGACGCCCACTTCAGTAAGTTTTTCGGCCAGTTCCTTCACGGCATGCTGCGCCCGCGCTACGGCCAGACCATAACCCGGCACGATCACCACTGTTTCTGCATTGCCCAGAATGAAGGCGGCGTCGTCAGCACTGCCGCTCTTGACGCTGCGCTGTTCTTGCGCCCCTGTGGCTGCACTGCTGTCATCGCCGCCGAAACCACCCAAGATCACATTGAAGAACGAGCGATTCATGGCCTTGCACATGATGTAACTCAGAATGGCACCGGACGAGCCGACCAAAGAACCGGCAATGATCAGCATACTGTTGTTGAGGCTGAAACCGATGCCGGCCGCAGCCCAACCCGAATAGCTGTTGAGCATGGACACCACAACCGGCATGTCGGCCCCGCCGATAGGAATGATCAGCAGCACGCCCAGCGCAAAGCCAAGGGCAATGACCAGAAGAATGTCCATCCAGCTCTGTGAATGCCAGAAACCGAAGATGAAGAAGGCAGCAGCCAGGCCCAGCGCGGCGTTCAGCAGATGCTGGCCTTTGAACTGAACGGGCGCGCCCTGAAACAGGCGGAACTTGTACTTGCCGCTCAACTTGCCGAAAGCGATTACCGAGCCAGTAAAGGTGATGGCACCGATGAAGGCGCCCAATGCCAGCTCGACGCGGTTGCCGCCTGGTATGGCGCCGCCGCGCTCAGCAATCTGGAATGCCCAGGGCTCGGCTACCGCCGCCACAGCAATGAACACGGCTGCCAGGCCGATCATGCTGTGCATGAAGGCAACCAGTTCCGGCATCTTGGTCATTTCCACACGCTGGGCCATCACCGTGCCGATGGTGCCGCCGACCAGCAGACCCAGCAGCACCCAGCCCAGGCCCAGAGGTGTATCAGCGAGCGTAAGTATCATCCCCGCAGTGGTCAGCATGGCAATGGCCATACCGACCATGCCGAAAATGTTGCCACGGATGGAAGTTGTCGGGTGAGAAAGCCCCTTCAGCGCCTGAATGAAGCAGACTGACGCCACCAAATAAAGAAAGACGACGAGATTCATGCTCATTTGGCGGCCCCTTCGCTGGCAGCCGGCGCCTTGCGTTCTTTCTTCTTGAACATCTCAAGCATGCGGCGCGTCACCAAAAAGCCCCCAAAGACGTTGACGGCCGCCAATGCCACCGCCAGCACCCCCATGGCTGTGCCGAGGTAGGTTTCCGTCAGGGCCGCTGCCAGCATCGCACCGACAATGACAATGGCCGAAATCGCGTTGGTGACCGCCATCAGCGGGGTATGCAAAGCGGGTGTGACGTTCCAGACGACGTGGTAGCCGACATAAATGGCCAGCACGAAGATGATGAGATTCATCAGAAGTGGCGAAATTGATTCCATGGGTTTGTGACCTTTCAGTAACGCTTCATTGTTTGATTTGGCCGCCTGACAGGGAAGGGGGAGACACGCCGCCCTGCCCCGCAAAGTTCAGGATCTGAGCACCTTCCCCGCCTGTGTCATCAGGCAGGCCGCAACGATGTCATCGTCCATGGATACCTGCACGGCCGTGGCTTCGGCTGGCAGCACCAGTTTGAGGAAGTCGAGCACGTTGCGCGCGTAAAGGCTGGAGCTGTCCGCTGCGACCAGGGCCGGCAGATTTGTGTGGCCGATAATGAAGACGCCGTGCTTCTGGGCCGTGTTGCCGGCTTCGGTGAGCACACAATTACCACTGACACCGTCCGCCCCGCGGCCTGCCGCCAGATCGACGACCACGGAACCCGGCTTCATGGCCTGCACCATTTCTTCAGTGATGAGCACCGGCGCCGGCCGGCCTGGAATGAGCGCCGTGGAAATCACGACATCGGCCTGGGCCACCCGTTTAGCAACCTCGACCTTCTGGCGGTCCAGCCAGCTTTGCGGCATGGGCCGCGCGTAGCCACCTACGCCTTCGGCGGCTTCTTTTTCTTCGTCGGTTTCGTAGGGCACGTCGATGAACTTCGCCCCCAGGGATTCCACCTGCTCCTTGACCGAGGGCCGTACGTCGGACGCCTCGATGACAGCGCCCAAGCGCTTTGCGGTGGCGATAGCCTGCAACCCGGCAACACCCACACCCAGCACCACGACACGTGCCGCCTTGATGGTGCCGGCAGCTGTCATGAGCATGGGGAACAGGCGTTGATACTGGTTGGCCGCAAGCATGACCGCCTTATAGCCCGCCACGTTGGCCTGGCTGGAGAGGACGTCCATGCTCTGCGCCCTGGTCGTGCGCGGTGCAGCCTCAAGTGCGAAGGCCGTGAGCCCGGCTGCCGCCATACGCTGCAAACTCTCGCCATCGAAGGGGTTCAGCATGCCGACCAGCGTGGCACCGGACTTCATGTCCGCCAGTTCGGCCGGGCTGGGGGCCTGCACTTTGAGTACCAGTTCGGCACCCAGTGCCGCCTGGGCATCGACGATTTCGGCCCCGACGGCACGATAGGCGTCATCGGTGACACTGGCGGCAATGCCCGCCCCGGATTGCACGTGCACGGCATGGCCTTGCGCGACAAGCTTCTTGATGGTTTCGGGCGTCGCCGCCACCCGGGTTTCTCCTGCCGCTGTTTCGGCGGGTACGCCTATCCGCATGTTTACTCCCGTGGATTGAGCCGTCCAAAGGGCTGAGCCGGCGAATCAGTTTGACACAAACCCTGGATATTTACACAAACCCAAGATATTTACACAAACTCAAGTGCCGGCGCAATGCCAAATGCAAGGAAGAAAGCAATCAGCGGGAAAAAATGCAAAAACAGGGATTGCCGGTAAAGCACCGACAACCCCTGTTTTTTTTCTAAGACTCAGGCTGTGGCCGGGTTATGGCCTGCGGCATGCGCCTGCTCGTCTGCGTGGTACGAAGACCGCACCATGGCGCCCACTGCGGCGTGCGTAAAGCCCATGGCATAGGCTTCTTGCTCGAACATCTTGAAGGTATCGGGATGCACATAGCGCATGACCGGCAGGTGATGCGCCGACGGCTGCAGGTACTGGCCTATGGTCAGCATCTCGATGCCGTGCTCGCGCATGTCACGCATGACCTGCAGGATTTCTTCGTCGGTTTCGCCCAGACCCACCATCAGCCCCGATTTGGTGGGGACGGTGGGGCATATTGCCTTGAAATCCTTCAGGAGCTTGAGGGAATGCATGTAGTCGGCGCCCGGCCTGGCCTGCTTGTACAGGCGCGGCACGGTTTCAAGGTTATGGTTCATGACGTCGGGCGGCTGGACTTCAAAGATGTCCAGCGCGCGCTGCAGGCGGCCACGAAAATCGGGCACCAGAACTTCGATGCGCGTGGCTGGCGAATGGTGCCGGACTTCGCGTATGCAGTCGGCAAAATGCGCCGCACCGCCGTCGCGCAGATCGTCGCGGTCTACCGAAGTAATGACCACGTACGAAAGCTTCATGGCCCCGATGCTGCGCGCAAGATTGGCGGGTTCGTCGACATCAAGCGGGTCTGGCCGCCCATGACCGACATCACAGAACGGACAACGGCGCGTGCACTTGTCGCCCATGATCATGAAGGTGGCCGTGCCCTTGCCAAAACATTCGCCGATGTTCGGGCAGGAGGCTTCTTCACAGACCGTGAACATGTTGTTTTCACGAAGAATGCGCTTGATATCGTGAAAGCGCGACCCTGGCGCGGCGGCCTTCACACGTATCCATTCCGGCTTCTTCAGGCGCTCGGTCTGAACGACCTTGATGGGAAGACGGGAAGTCTTGTCGGCAGACTTTTGCTTGGCGGTGGGATCATAGGCGGCCGGGCGGACCGTGGGTTTGCGCGCGGCGGCCTGCTCATCGATTATGGACATACACTTCCTGGCTGCGGGTGAGTACCGGACATTTTAGCCTGCCGGCGGCGCCGGCCGATAATGCCCCCTGGATTCAACGGCCTTTCCAGACCGGGTGACGCTTGTTGATGAAGGCATCAATGCCCTCGAATACATCGTCGGCCATCATGTTTTCGGCCATGACTTCAGCGGCGTAGTCGTAGGCTGCGCCCAGGGCCATGCCGCGTTGCCGGTGAAACATGGCCTTGCCGGTACGCACGGCCACGGGGCTCTTGGCCGCTATCGTGGCCACCAGGCCTTCGACGGCACTGTCCAGTTCGGCGGCAGGCACGACCCGGTTGACCAGCCCGTGCTGCAGCGCATCATCGGCACTGATGAATTCACCGGTGATCAGCATTTCGAAGGCCTTCTTGGCGGCCACGTTGCGCGACAGGGCCACGGCGGGTGTAGAACAAAACAGACCCACGTTGATGCCTGATACGGCAAACTTGGCCGTATCCGCCGCTACAGCGAGATCGCAGCTGGCCACCAGCTGACAGCCTGCGGCCGTGGCAGTACCATGCACTTTGGCAATAACCGGCACCGGGAAATCGACAATGGACTGCATCAGCTTGCCGCATTGCCCGAACAGCCGCAGGTAGTAATCGTGGTCGCGATTGGCCTGCATCTGCTTGAGGTCATGGCCCGCGCAGAATGCGCGCCCCGAGGCAGCCAGCACCACACAGCGCAGGGTTTCGTCACTTGCGGCGCGATCCAGGGCGTCCTGAAGCGCGGCGAGCACCTCTTCCGATAGGGCATTGAACTGCCCCGCACGGTTCAGGGTGAGCGTCAATACGCCCTGATCCGACTTGCCGATGACCGGCTGTTCCATTGCATCCATGGGAGTCTCCTTATTGCTGGCTTGCGGCGGGTACTTTTTCCAAAACGGCTTGGTCTCTGAAAGCGGTATCCAGACGGGCCGCCAGGCGCTCGGCCGCGTGTTCCAAAGTGCATGATATCCCGCAGCGCCGCAGATCAACTGTAGGCAGGCCTTCGTAGCCGCAGGGATTGATGCCTGCAAAGGGGGCAAGATCCATATCGACGTTTATGGAAAGCCCATGATAAGACCGGCCGTTGCGGATCTTGATGCCCAATGCGGCAATTTTTGCCAATTGCCCGCCGCCCGGATCATAAGCGCCACGCCCTGCATCGTAAGGCACGTAGACACCGGGGGCGCCGACCTTGCGGCAGGCGTCGGGCAGACCGAGGTCGCCAAGCGTCGCAATGATCACGTCTTCGAGCAGCTCGACGTATTCTTTCACAAATACACCGCGGCGACGCAGATCCAGCAGGCAATAAGCCACCAATTGGCCCGGGCCATGATAGGTGACCTGCCCGCCCCGGTCGCAATGGACGACTTCTATCCCTGCGGCATTAAGCAGATGCTCGGGCCGACCGGCCTGCCCCAAGGTATAAACGGGCGCGTGCTCGACCAGCCAGACCTCGTCGGGGGTGTCGGGGCCACGCGCTTCGGTGAATTCCTTCATGGCTTCCCAGACGGGAAGATAAGGCGCGCCCTGCGGCAACCAGCGGTATTCCATGGCTACAGAACGATGCTCACCATGGGATGCCCGTGCAGGCTGCGGTAGAGCTCGTCCAACTGTTCGCGCGAAGTCGCGCGCACCGTGAAGGTGACGCTGAGGTAGTTGCCGGCCTTGCTCGCACGCATTTCGACCGTGTCGGGATCGAAGCCAGGGTCATAGCGTTGCACGACTTCGGTAAGGACCTGCGCGAAATCGGGATGCGCCTTGCCCATGACCTTGATGGGAAAGTCGCTCGGGTATTCGATCAGGGATTCCTCGGGCGGGATATCTTTCATTTCAGAACCATATTCACTGGGTCAGGGCGACAATGGCCGCATCGTAGGCGGCCCTGAGCCGGGTATATATGGGACCCGGCCTGCCCTCGCCCACTGGCCGGCCTTCGAAGCTCAGGATGGGCAGGACTTCTTTGGTGGCTGATGTCAGCATGAGTTCGTCGGCGGCGTCCACCTCTTCGCGGGTGATGGCCCGGGCCTCGAAAGGAATATTGCAGGCCTGGGCGAGCTCTTCCATCAGGCTGTAGCGTATGCCTTCCAGAATGAGGCTGCTGCGCGGCGGGGCCAGCAGTGCCCCCCCCTTGGCCACCCAGATATTGGCGGCAGCGCCTTCGGTCAGATGCCCGTCACGAAACTGGATGGCTTCATCCACGCCTGCTTCAACCGCCGCCTGACGGGCCAGCACATTGCCCAGCAGCGATATTGCCTTGATGTCACAACGCAGCCAGCGCTGATCAGGAATGGCAATGGCGCTCAGCCCCTGTTCACGCAGGCGGGCGGCTGGCCTTTTGAAAGGCGACACCATACAGAAGACCGTGGGCGCCACGCCTTTGGGAAAGGCATGGTCGCGCTTGGCCACACCCCGTGTGACCTGTATGTAGACCATGCAATCACCCAGGCCGGATCTGGCGATCAGTTCGCGGACAATGCCTTCCCAGTCGGCACGCTGCAACCCGCAGGCAAGGCCGATGGCAGCCATGCTGCGTTCCAGCCGCGCCAGGTGTTCGCCCTGCCGAAAAGGCCGGCCTTCGTAGGCCGGGACCACGTCGTAAACGCCGTCGCCGAAGATGAAGCCGCGGTCCAGCACGGAAACCTGGGCTTCAGCCAAGCGCCGGTACTCACCATTCAGGTAGACGATGGCATCATTGTCGACATCAGGAATCATCACTGTCCCCGGCTCATTCAAACAACAGACGAATTTTGTCGTAAACGCGGCCGAAGAAGCCGGCCTGTGCGACATCATTCAGTACGTGCAGGGAATCACGCCGCAGCACATGGCCGTCCAGCGACAGTGACACCTCGCCGACCTGTGCGCCCTTCTTCAGAGGTGCAATCAGCGGCTGACCATACTGAGCCACTGGGCGCACCTGATCCGCCTTGCCGCGCGGCACGGTCACCCATACCGGCGTTTCAGAGCCCAGCCCCACTGTTTCGGCTTCGCCTTCCCAGACGCGGGCGGTCACCATGGAACGCTCATTGTCGTACAGCTTGACGGTATCAAAGTTCTGGAAGCTCCAGTTCAGCAGCTTCAGGCTGTTTTCGGCGCGGGCCGAATCACTGGCGGCCCCCACCAACACGGTCAACACACGGCGACCTTCGCGCTGGGCGGTGGCTATCAGGCAATAGCCGGCCGACTTGGTATGCCCGGTCTTCAGGCCATCGACCGTCGGGTCAGCCCACAACAGGCGATTGCGATTATTCTGCTTGATGTTGTTGTAGGTGTATTCCTTTTGGCTGTAGTAATGCAGGTACTGAGGAAAACGGGTGATCAGGTTGGACGCCAGCGTGGCCAGGTCGCGCACGGTGGTGAGGTGGTCGGGGTGCGGCAGGCCGGGCGAGTTGGTGAAGACGGTATCGTTCAGCCCCTGGCGCGCCGCCTCTTCGTTCATCAGAGCGACGAAGGCGGATTCGCTCCCTGCAATGGCTTCGCCCAGCGCCACCGTAGCGTCGTTGCCCGACTGCACAATCAGACCCTGCAACAGGTCGTGGATGGAAACCTGGGTATTTGGCTTGATGAACATGCGCGAACCTTCGGTGCGCCATGCATTCTCGGAAACGTGAACGGTCTGTTCCAGCGTCAGCCGCTTGGCGTCCAGCGCCTCGAACACAAGATAGGCTGCCATGATCTTGGTCAGCGAGGCCGGCTCGATTCTTTCGTCGAGATTGTGGCCGGAAATGACCTGCCCGCTGTTCATGTCCAGGCTGAGCCAGGCACGCGCGCCCAGAGCCGGTGCCGGCACACTGGCCAGTTCGCCCACCGGGGAAATGACTGGCGCAACCGTCGCCGTCGGCGTATTGACGGCCGATGTCGTGTCCTGGGCATGTGCCGGGGCCGCCGAAACGAGCAACAGGCTCGCGGCAAGGGAAGAAAGGGATTTTATGAAGGTACGTTTGCTGGGTAGGAATATCATTGGCATAGATCGGTTCGTATCCGTCGGGGAAGGAACGAATGAGAGGACTGAGCCATTATGGCAGACGGGCTTGCCATCACGCCAGGGCACGAAGGTTTTGCAGCACCAGCCGTTTCAGCCCAGGCAGGCGGCCATGGAAGAAATGCCCTGCATCAGGCATGACCACCATGGGCAAGCCATGGTTGCGCGCAAAGCCCATCGCTTCGGTCAGCGGTACGACATCATCGGCTTCGCCATGGATCAATACTGTATTTTCAGGCACCGCCACTTCGCGGAACCGGAAACGGTCCACCGCCGTGCCGGCCAGCAGCAGTAAATTTGGCGTGGTCTGCGACAGCGATGCCAGTTCGGAATGCAGTTGCGCAGCCACCGAGGTGCCAAACGAGAAACCGGCGGTGACCCACTGCCCCGCTGCCAGGTCGGGGTATTGCGCCCCGAATTGCCCGACCAGGGCCAGCATGTCGGCGGTTTCACCCTGGGCCCGGTCAAATTCGCCCGCCGACCCGCCGACCCCCCGAAAATTGGGGCGCAACGCAGCCAGGCCGTGTTCGACACAGGCACGGGCGATAGTGGTCACGACCTTGTTGTCGCGCGTCCCGCCATGCAGCGGGTGCGGATGCAGCACCAGAGCCCAGCCCCGGGTCTCGCCCATGGGCCGGTCGAAGGCGCATTCAATGACACCGGCTTCACCGCGAAAAGTTAGGATTTCAGTGCGAACCTGCATGTTTCCAAATGAGTTATAACGGCAACCAATGCATTTTACGCCACGCAATTTTCCAGACATGACATCCGTTCCCAAACTACCCCTGCCCATGCCGGAAGACATGCAGTCGCTGCTTCAGCAGGGGCTGCCTGAATACCGCCGGGTTGAATGGGTGGGCCGCACCACCTCCACCAATGCTGACCTGCTCGAACGCGCCCGCAGCGAGTCGGGAGTACTGGCACGCCCGTGGCTGCTGGGCGCCCATCTTCAGGAACGCGGCCGTGGCCGTTCCGGCCGCAGCTGGCAGAATCGGTCAGGCGCCAATCTGATGTTCTCGTGTGCGTTCGACATCTTTCTGCCACCGGCGTTGTTGCCGACGCTCTCGCCCTTCCTTGGCGTCGTGGCGTGCGAGACACTGCGCGGGGTGCTGGCGGCATCCAACCGCAGCCATCTCACCATGAAGTGGCCCAACGATGTTCAATGGCGTTTCGCCAAGCTGGCCGGCCTGCTGGTCGAAGCCACCCGCGCCGGCACCGCGCGGCAGGTTGGCGACCATTACGTGGCCATTGCAGGCATAGGCATCAACCTGGACGACGCACGTGCGCTCAGCACTTCCTTGAATCGGCGGGTTGCCGACTGGTCAGAAGTGTCCCGGGCCGACAGCGCCGCCTCACGGCTGCGCCCCGAACAAATGGTGATGCGCATTGCGCGCGCCTGGTACGAAAACCTGACCGAAGTCAGCTTGCGCGGTTTCGAGAACCTGCCAGCCCGGTATGCTCAGGTCGACAGCCTCGTAGGGCAGCAAGTGGACATTATCGATAACGGCCAGACCTTGCGCAGCGGCATAGCCATTGGCGTGAACGAATCCGGCCAGCTCCTGTTGCGCGACACGGCGGGCGAACATGCCATTTCCGTGGGCGAAGTCTCGGCCCGGACATCATGAACAACGCCTGCCTGACCTTGCTCATCGACGCTGGCAATACCCGCATCAAGTTCGGCTGGCTTGAGCATGGCAGTATGCGACGCGAACCCGTAGCACTGGCACTGGCGCACGCCCAGTTGGGCGAGCTGGCGGCATGGCTGGCTGCCCTGCCCGTCCGCCCATCAGCTGCCTTGGGGGCAAGCGTCGTCAGCCCCGGCATGCGCGGCATGCTCGACTCGCTGATCGAAAGCCAGTGCGGTGTAACGGTGCAATGGCAACACAGTAGTGCCTGCGCCGGGGGGGTACTGAATCTGTATGACGACCCAGGCAAGCTGGGTACTGACCGCTGGATTTCGCTGATCGGCCTGGCCGCGCGCACATCTGCGCCAGCGGTACTGGCCAGCTTTGGTACCGCCACTACGGTCGACACACTGGGGCCGGCCGACACCCGCGAGAAGAGCGGGCCGGTGGGCCGCCGCTTCGAGGGTGGCTTGATTCTTCCGGGGCCTGAGCTGATGCGCCATGCACTGGCCAATGGCACCGCGGGGCTGCCCTATGCCGAAGGCGCAAGCACCGATTTCCCGCGTAATACCCATAGTGCAATCAGTAGTGGAATAGCCGCTGCGCAGGCGGGCGCCGTCCTGAGGCAATGGCGGTCGGCGCGCGACGCCTTGGGCCAGGTGCCTGAACTGTACTGCGCGGGTGGCGGCTGGCCTTTGGTTGCCGCCGAAGTCACCGCCATGCTGGCCCGCCAGCAAGCCGACCTTGGGCTGCCGGTAAGCCCCCCGCACAGGCTGGTCGCGCCGGTGCTTGACGGGCTCGCCAGCCTCGCGGCTACCTCAAGCACATGAAGGCCTCTGACACGGGCTTGAGCTCAGTTAAGCGTCCGCAACGGGGTGGCCAGACGTGCTTCACCAAATTCGACGATATGCTGGTTGCGTTCGGACAGCAGCCGTGGCGAACGCCCTTCCTCGCTTGGAGGGGGCCCCATAAAGCCTTGCCCATAACCCAGCAGGGCCACATTGGCCAACAACACAAGAAAAAATATAAAACGCATGATCGCTGCCATAGACGATGTTTCCGCGCAGTGTAATGCAGATGGCATCAGTAGCCGAAAACCTGCGATTTGCTACAGTAAGCGGCGATGGCATGACATTTGCCACAGCAGGCCGCGGTAACAACCAAACTACTCATTCTTCCGAAAAATGAAACCCATACGCAAAGCAGTCTTCCCGGTGGCGGGCCTGGGAACCCGGTTCCTGCCAGCCACCAAGGCCATGCCCAAGGAAATGCTTCCTATCG
>JBAYOJ010000040.1:0-11936 GCA_041678385.1 Burkholderiaceae bacterium
CTTAGAAAGGTAGTTGGATATCCGGCTTCAGCAAGGTCAGCGCCTGGCGGAACTCAGCCTTGATCCGTTCCAGCGCTGGTTCATTATCGGCTTCAAAGCGCAGCACAATGACTGGCGTGGTGTTTGAAGGCCGGGCCAGACCGAAGCCATCTGCATATTCGGCGCGTACGCCGTCAATGGTGATAAGCTCGCCCGCGCTGGGAAAACTGCCTTCTTTCTGCAGCCGGGCAATCAGGGCATGAGGTTCGCCTTCCTGCATTTCAATTTTCAGTTCCGGCGTGGAAATATCCTGAGGCAGGGCTTCTAGCACCGCCGACGGGTCGGCATATGCAGACAGGATTTCCAGCAGGCGCGCCCCTGTATAGAGCCCGTCGTCGAAGCCGAACCAGCGTTCCTTGAAGAAGATGTGGCCGCTCATTTCGCCGGCTAGCGGCGCCCCGGTTTCGGCCAGCCTGGCTTTGATGAGGGAATGCCCTGTCTGCCACATCATTGGTTTGCCGCCCGCCGCCGTGATGGCCCTGGCGACATGACGGCTGCACTTGACGTCAAAAATGATGGTCGCGCCGGGCTGGCGTTCCAGAACATCCTGTGCGTACAGGATAAGCTGGCGGTCAGGCCAGATGATTTGGCCTGATTTGGTGACTACGCCTACCCGGTCAGCATCGCCATCGAAGGCCAGGCCCAGTTCGCAGTCGGATGACTGCACATGACGAATGAGATCCTGAAGATTCTGCGGGTCGGCCGGGTCGGGATGGTGATTGGGAAAGCTGCCATCCACATCGCAGTACAGCGTATCCACTTCGCACCCGATGGCGTGGAACAACTGTTCAGCCAATACACCGCCCACACCGTTGCCGCAGTCCAGGGCGACGCGCATGGGGCGCTTCAGCACCAGATCGTTCTTGATGCGTTCCACGTATTCCGGCTTGACGTCGGCGCTACGGCGCGTGCCGGGCTGAGAGGCGGACGCGTCATGCTTCAGGCCCTGCATGATGGTCTGCAAGGCCTGTATGTCCGGCCCGTACAGCGTGCGGCCGCCCAGCATCATTTTGAAGCCGTTGTAGTCAGGGGGGTTGTGGCTGCCAGTGATTGCCACGCCCGAACCGGTCTGATGGGTGTGAGCGGCAAAATACACCAGCGGTGTCGGTACCATGCCGACATCCAGCGTATCCACGCCTTCAGCGTTGATGCCTTCGTGCAAGGCATCGGCCAACGCCGGGCTGCTGATCCGGCCGTCGTAGCCAATCACCAGGCAGGACACCCCCAGCTTGTGGGCCTGCAATGCCAGCGCACGGCCCAGTAAACGGGCAAAGTCCGGGTTCAGCTGTGCGGGGACGGTGCCGCGGATATCGTAGGCTTTGAATGCTGCGGATGGCAGGGAAGGGGTGGTCACGAATGGAATCCTTGTCGTTCAGATGATGCGCATGGGCGGCATCAAGCGTGCCTGCGCGCGCAGTCAGCACACGTTCGGGGCGTGTTGCTTGGTGATCTTGCCGCTGTGATGCGGAGTATATCTTTTACGCGCCCTGGCGATGCACAGTGGGACGAGGGCTAAAATCAAGAATTGTTTCAATTTTCTGCCTGACAAGCATCTGCGGCATAGCCCGCCACCCAAAGGCGTAGCGTATTTATTTTTGGAAGCTGATATGGGACGTATGGACGAACTGGCTCAGTTACTGGGCAAGCAATATGTATTGACCGGGGCGGATGCCGAGCCCTATACGGTGGACTGGCGTGGCCGCTACAGCGGCAAGGCGCTTGCGGTGGTCAAGCCTGGTACGACTCAGGAACTGGCGGCGGTAGTGCGCTGGTGCGCGGCCAACAAGGTGCCCATGGTTCCCCAGGGTGGGAATACCGGCTTGTGTGGTGGCGCCACGCCTGATGGTGCCGGCTCGGCCGTCGTGCTTGTCATGAGCCGTTTGAATGCCATTCGCCATGTCGACACTGACAATGACACCATGGTGGTTGAAGCAGGTTGCATCCTGCAGGCGGTGCAACAGGCAGCCCAGGATGCGGGGCGCCTGTTCCCCCTGAGTCTGGCGGCCGAGGGCAGCTGTACCATAGGCGGTAATCTTTCCACCAACGCTGGGGGCACGCAGGTGCTGCGCTATGGCAATGCCCGCGACTTGGTGCTGGGGCTTGAAGTCGTGACCCCTCAGGGCGAAGTCTGGAACGGGCTGAGGGGGCTGCGCAAGGACAACACAGGCTACGATCTGCGCAATCTCTACATCGGCAGCGAAGGGACGCTGGGCTTCATCACCGCTGCCACACTGAAACTTTTCCCCTTGCCAGTGGCGCAATGCACGGCGCTTCTGGCCCTGCAATCCATCGATAACGCCGTGGCGGTACTCGCAGCAGCCCGCAAGGGTTTCGGCGCCGCTCTCACCGGCTTCGAGTTGATGGCGGGGAACTGCCTGCATGGTGTTACGCGCTGCTATCCTGAGCAACGTATCCCCTTCGAAGGCGATCACGCCAATCTGCCTTGGTATGCCTTGCTGGAACTTTCCGATAGCGAAAGCGAATCTCATGCCCGCGAGCGCTTTGAGCACGTGCTGGGCGCCTGCATCGAGGCCGGCCTGGTTGTCGACGCTGTCGTTGCCGAGAATGTGACCCAAAGCCGCGCGCTCTGGCATTTGCGGGAAAGCATCCCTCTGTCGGAAAAAGAGTTCGGCAAGAGCATCAAGCACGATGTTTCCATTCCCGCCTCTCGCATGGCAGAATTTGTCGACACGACCAACGCTGCATTGCAGGCCCGCTTTCCTGGGGTGGAGCATGTGATCTTCGGCCATCTTGGGGATGGCAATCTGCATTACAACGTCGCACCGGGAACGGCTTATACCGAAGATGAGCTGCTGGCCGAACAGCCTGCCGTTCATGGCCTGGTTCATGACAGGGTGCATGCCTTTCAGGGCTCTATCAGTGCTGAGCACGGGGTAGGGCAATTGAAGCGCGATTACCTGCCGAAGTACAAAGACCCCATCGAACTCGCCTTGATGAAGCGTATCAAGGCAGCGCTTGACCCGGACGGCCTGATGAACCCGGGCAAGGTGCTTTGACTCTGGTGGCGCCGGGCGCGCCGCCATCAGTCAGCGGCGCTGGCATTTCGGGCAGAAATAGGTGGCCCGCTGCCCTTGCACGATGCGTCGGATGGGCGTGGTGCACTGCCCGCAAGGCTGGCCTGCTTTTTCGTATACGGCCGCGTGCAGCGTGAAATAGGCGCCAGGGGTCCCTGTAGCGTTCACGTAATCACGCAGCGTACTGCCCCCCGATTCGATGGCCTGGGCCAGGGTCTCTTTTACCGCCTCTGCCAGCGCCCCGCAGCGCCGCCGCGACAGCCTGCCGGCCGGCAGTCGGGGGTTGATACCGGCACGGAACAGCGCCTCCGAGGCATAGATGTTCCCGACGCCCACGACGATGGTGCCGGCCAGCAAAGCTTGTTTGATCGGCAGCGTGCGTCCTGAGAATGCGCGGGCCAGATGCTCCCCATTGAAGGCCGGGTCAAAGGGCTCCACACCCAGCCGTGCCAATAAGGGATGTTCGTTCACAGGGCCAACGTTTGCCGGATGCCACAGGATGGCACCAAAACGGCGGGGGTCATGCAGCAGAAAGCGCGCGTCCGGGAAAACCCATTCTGCATGATCATGTTTGCGGCGAGGTTCGTTCATGGGCACACGACGCAAGGAGCCTGACATGCCCAGATGCACGATTTGAGTGCCGTGATCAAAGCCTATGAGCAGATACTTACCACGCCGGTCGCAATGACGCACGATATGGCCATTGACTGTGGCTGGCATGTCAAGAGGGACAGGCCAGCGCATGCGCGAATCGTGTACAAGGAACGTTTCGAGCACTTGGTCTGTCATAATAGGCGCAAGGCCGCGACGTGTCGTTTCGACTTCAGGAAGTTCAGGCATGACGGGTGCTAAGGATCTATATAAATTAACCATGCAATTTTGCCACTCGGTGCTTGCACCTGGGCGCAACGGCCTGGGGTGTATTCGATGAAACGAATTCTTGTCGTGCTGACCGCAGCGTCGATCGGGGTTCTTGCGCAGCCGGATCCGGTACGGGCCCAGGCCAGCGCACCGTTGCTGACGCGTGAAGCGCCTGTGCTCGATCCTGCCGAGCAGGTGCAGTTGCGGCCGGGCGAATTACCCGCCGTCAGGCTGACCGCCGACATCCTCTATCGCATATTGGCAGCAGAAATTGCCGCTCAGCGTTCCGCGTTCGATACCGCATCCGAACTCATGTACACGCTGGCGCGCGAAACCTCCGACCCGCGTCTGGCCAAACGGGCCTTTCAGTTTGCCATGGCTGGCCGGGACATTTCCGGGGCGTTGCGTGCTGCCCGTCAATGGGTGCTGCTGTCGCCGAACGACCCGGACGCGGTCGCATCTTCACTGGCCCTGGCGGCCTCAAGCGGGCAGACTGCCGGCCTGGCAGGGAATCTGCGCAATCGCATCGAAAGTGCGGGCAACAAAGAGCGGGCCATCGCTCAGGCGGCATCCATCATCGCCAAAATGAGCGACAAACGGGTAGCTTACCAAGTGCTCGATCAAGCTCTGCCGGAATCGGTACGTAATATCCCGCTGGCGCAGCTGGCCTTGTCCGATGCCGCCTGGGAAGCCGACGACCCGGTGCGGGCCCTCGAAGCCGCGCGCGCCGCGCTGGAACTCGCGCCAGAATCCGAAATGGCTGCCCAGCGGGTGCTGGAATATGGGCTGGGGGTCGATTCGCGGGCGGCCATACGTGAAACCGAAGCCTATATCGAGCGTCATCCCGACATGCGGCGCCTGCGCCTGTTGCTGGTGAACCGGCTGGTTGGGCGTCATGAATTCGATACCGCCCTGGGCCAGGTGGCCGCCATGCGGCAACGCGCCCCGGAAGACTTCGACCTTATCTATACCGAAGCCGAAGTCAATGTCCGTGCCGAACGCTACGAGCGTGCCAAAACGCTGCTGAACCAATATATTGACGTACAGCAGCAACGCGGCAACGCGCTGCCTGACAAGGCCACGACAGCCGGAGGCGACGCGTCCGATGCGCGGCTGCTGCTGGTGCAGATTGCCGAAAAGCAGGGCGATACCGACGAGGCCATCCGTCAGCTTGATCTCATTGCCGAGCCCAGCGTCCGCTTCCAGGCACAGGTCCACAAGGCCGTCCTGCATTCACGCAAGGGCGACCTTGAAGCCGCCCGCAGCACTTTGGGTTCGCTCACCCCTCAGGATGATGACGAGCGCACGGTGCTGGCACTCACTACGGCATCGATTTACCGGGACTCGGGGCGCAGCGAACAGGCCATCGCGGTACTGGAGCAGGCTGCTGACGAACTGCCAGACACGGCAGAAATCAAGTACGACCTTGCCATGCTGTACGAACGTCAGGGTCGTTACGATGATTTCGAGCAATTAATGCGGCGTATCATCGAGCTGGTTCCCGATAACGCCAACGCCTACAACTCACTGGGCTACACCTTCGCCGATCGCGATGTCAATCTTGACGAGGCCGAAGAGCTGCTGGAACGCGCCCTGGAACTCGAACCAGACAACCCCTACATACTGGACAGTGTGGGCTGGTATCTGTATCGCACTGGCGATTATGTCGGCGCGCTTGAATACCTGCGGCGCTCCTGGCACCAGTTGCCCTCGGCCGAAGTGGCTGCCCACCTGGGCGAGGTTTTGTGGGTGATGCAGCGCAAGAACGAGGCGCGCGATATCTGGAAGAAAGGCCTGGAAACCGAACCTGACAACGAGGTATTGCAGAAAACGCTGGAACGTTTTGGGCAGCGCCTGAAATGATGGGTTTCATGCAAATTCTGGACATACATCGTCGCGCGGGTGCATGGTTGCTGGCTGGCGCTGCCGCTTTGGCTCTGGCGGGCTGTGCAGGGCCGGCCCGTATAGGCGGCGACGGTGCCGCTTTCGAACGTACCGGCCGTTTTGCCGTGAATGTGACCGAGGCCGGAACACCCCCCGAAGCAGTACAGGGTGGTTTTTCCTGGCGGGACAGTGGGCGTGCGCTGCAGTTGGATCTCGTCACCCCGCTGGGCAACACGCTGGCACGGGTTACCGTTGACGCCTCCGGTGCATCGCTGGAACACGCTGATGGCACCATCGAGCGCGCGCCCGATGCCGATGCCTTGCTGGCCAGGGTGGTGGGTGCGTCGCTGCCTGTCTCGAATCTGCGTGATTGGCTGCAGGGCCGGGCGGGCGCGGGCGCGGTGTCGGCCATGGAACGCGATGAACAAGGGCGGCCTTTGGCTTTCGGCCAGGCGGGCTGGCAGCTACGGCTGTCGCGCTACGATGCTTTCGGGCCTGGCCTGTTGCGTCTGGAACGGCGCGATGGTGCACGTCAGATCTCCGTGCGGCTGGCGGTGGACGCTGCACCCCGGCATTAAGGTGTCGTATGGCCTTGTACGATGTTCCGGCGCCAGCCAAGCTCAATCTCTTCCTGCATGTGACCGGCCGGCGCCCGGATGGTTATCACGAACTTCAGACCGTATTTCGTTTTGTCGATCTGTGCGATAGGCTTGATTTCGATTTGCGAAGCGATGGCCGGATCCACCGTGAAGGTGAGTCCTTGCCCGGCCTGGAGGCTGAACACGACCTGATCGTGCGGGCTGCCCTGGCGCTTCAGCAGGCGACTGGCACCCGTCAGGGGGCGCAGATCCGCTGTGTCAAACATATTCCGGCAGGCGCCGGCCTGGGCGGCGGTTCCAGCGATGCGGCCACCACATTGATTGCGCTCAACCGTCTCTGGAAAACAGGTCTGGATCGGCGTGAATTGATGGGTCTGGCCCGGCACTTGGGGGCTGATGTGCCTGTTTTCGTCTTTGGTCGTTCTGCGTTTGCAGAGGGTATAGGCGACATTCTGACCGAGATCCCGCTGCCGGAACGGGACTATCTCATCCTGCGGCCTGAGGGCAGTATCTCGACAGCACAGGTTTTTTCTTCACCCGACTTGACACGAAATACGAAAACCGTAATAATTTCGGTCTTCGCACATTGGCTCGCGGCCAAGTCGCAAGAAAAGCATCAGCATTTTGGCCAAGAGCTTTTCGGGCGCAATGACCTAGAGCCAGTGGTTCTTGCAAGACACGAAAACATACGCAATATGGCGTATGCCTTGCGAAAGCAAGGGTTTCATGCAAGAATGACAGGTTCGGGTAGTTGCTTTTTTATTGAATATTCAAGCAAAGAGCATGCGGCCCGGGCATGTCAGGAAATTTCCAGTAAAATGCTGGAAGTCGGTAATGACAGGCTGGCCGGTGTCGAAAAACACGGCGATGCATGTCACCGAAGCAGCAATGCGGTTGTAGAAAAAGTGTGGGCATGCCCAGGCTTGTTCGAACATCCGTTACGGCACTGGTAGCCAAGAATTTTGGGGAATAGCCAAGTTGGTTAAGGCACCGGATTTTGATTCCGGCATGCGAAGGTTCGAATCCTTCTTCCCCAGCCACTTTTTCAGCCCACAGGCTGTCGAAATGCCAAGCTGTTGAGTCGGCCCCACAGGGGAGCTGGTCAACAGCTTTGTCGTTTTAGACAACGCAAAAGCAGCTTCCATCATGGCACAAGACAAGTTCATGATCTTTACCGGCACAGCCAATACCAGGCTGGCCGTGGATGTAGCCAATCACCTTGACATGTCTTTGGGGAAAATGACCGTCGGGCGGTTTTCCGACGGCGAAGTCATGGTGGAAATCAACGAGAATGTGCGCGGCAAAGACGTTTTCGTGCTGCAGCCCACTTGTGCGCCGACCAATGACAATCTCATGGAAATCATGGTCATGGTCGATGCCCTTCGCAGGGCTTCCGCCGGGCGCATCACCGCCGCCATTCCTTATTTCGGCTATGCCAGGCAAGACCGCCGCCCCCGTTCTGCGCGGGTCGCCATCTCGGCCAAGGTCGTTGCCAACATGCTGCAGGTCGTGGGGGTCGAACGGGTCATGACCATGGACCTGCACGCCGACCAGATCCAGGGCTTTTTTGATATTCCCGTTGACAACATCTACGCAGGTCCGATACTGCTGGGCGACATCTGGCGCCGCAACTATCAGGATCTGGTCGTCGTTTCACCCGATATCGGTGGCGTGGTACGTGCCCGGGCGCTGGCCAAGCAACTGGAAGCCGACTTGGCCATCATCGACAAGCGCCGGCCGCGCGCCAACGTTTCCGAAGTCATGAACATCATTGGCGAGGTCGACGGGCGTAATTGCATCATCATGGACGACATGGTTGATACCGCCGGCACTCTGTGCAAAGCCGCCGCGGCGCTTAAAGAGCGTGGTGCCGGCAGTGTCTACGCCTACTGTACCCACCCGGTGCTGTCGGGCGGTGCCGTGCAACGCATTGCCGAATCCGCGCTGGACGAACTGGTCGTGACCGACACCATTCCGCTGTCTGACGAAGCGCGTGAGTGCCCGCGCATCCGGCAGTTGTCGTGCGCACCTCTGCTGGGCGAAACCATTCTGCGCATTTCGAATGCGGAATCCGTCAGCTCGCTGTTCGCTGATTAAATACGTATTTCAACTTGCCGGCCGCTGGTCGCGGCGGTTGGCAGGTTGCGGCCCCGGCCGCATTTCACCATGGGCTCAGCCCATTTATTCATCCTTTGGAGCATTTCCATGAAATTCAACGCTACTTCGCGCAGCATAAAGGGTACGAGTGCGAGCCGCCGCCTGCGCCGCGAAGGCCGTGTGCCTGCCATCATTTACGGCGGCAACGCCGAACCGCAGAACATCGAGCTCGATCACAACGAAACCTACCATGCCGTGCGCAAGGAAGAATTCCACTCTTCCATTCTCGACATGCAAGTCGACGGGAAGTCTGTCGGTTCGGTGCTGCTGCGTTCGGTGCAATGGCATCCGTACAAGCAGCAAGTCCTGCACGTTGATTTTCAGCGCGTCAGCAAGTCGGAGCCCATCACGACCAAGGTGCCGCTGCACTTTATCAATGGCGAAAACTCGCCTGCCGTGAAACTGTCTTCCGCAGTGATTACTCACCCCATCACTGAAATCGAAATCACCTGCCTGCCAGCTGACCTGCCCCAGGCGCTGCCGGTTGATCTGTCCGAAATGGTGGGTGGCGCAGTATTGCACGTTTCCGACGTGAAGCTGCCCGAAGGCGTAACGCTGGCTCAGCACGGCGACGTGAATCCCGTCATTGCCAATGCCCAGGTCAAGGGCGGTGGTGCCGTTGAGGAAGAGGAAGAAGGCGAGGGGGATGCCGATACCGAGTAATCGGTTTCACTCCGCCAGAGTAGCCGGGTCTTACTTCCGGCTGCCCACCTGCCCCTGTCTGGCGAAAGTCGGCAGGGGTTTCGTTTATCCAGGAGACTCATGAGCGCAGCACCCATTCGCCTCATCATCGGTCTGGGCAACCCGGGGCCCGAGTACGAAGCGACGCGGCACAACGCGGGCTTCTGGCTTGCAGACCACATTGCCGACGACCTTGGCGCATCATTCACACTGGAAAAGAACTTTGCCGCCTGGGTCGCCAAGGGTCGTTTCGAAGGCGAAGCCGTCATTATCGCCAAGCCCATCACTTTCATGAACCGGTCAGGTCAGGCGGGGGGGGCGCTGTTGCGCTTCTACAAGCTGGCACCCGAACAGGTACTGGTCCTGCACGATGAGCTGGATCTGCTGCCAGGGCAGGTGAAGCTGAAGCAGGGCGGCGGGCACGCCGGGCACAATGGCCTGCGCGACCTTCAGTCGGCATTTTCCAGCCCCGATTTCTGGCGCCTGCGTGTGGGGATAGGCCATCCGCGCAGTTTTGGCCTGGCCCAGCAAGTGGCGGCCTTTGTGTTGCGTCCGCCGCGCAAAGAAGAATTGGCCGGCATCGAAGACAGCATCACGCGTTGTCGCAACGCACTGCCTCTGTTGCTGCAGGGCGAATTTCAGCAGGCGATGAACCGCCTGCACGAGGGTAATCGTGGCTGAGCGCCCGAGCTTTCGTGCTGAATTTCGTGATCTTCTGTCCTTTATCCGGCGGCCAACCGTGGCACCTCGCGCGGCGGGCCGGCGTACCGGGAATGGGTTCTGGCTGGACTGGTTTCCATCACTGCGAATCTCACGGCTGGTGCAATGGGCACTGCTGTTGTGGCTGCTCAATATGCTGTTCCTGGGGCCGATTGCCGTCATGGCCGCCGGGCTTGGGGGCGCCACTCATCGTCTGAATCTGCAGAATATTCCCTGGCTCACCGCACTCCTGTGGGCGCCGCTCGTGGAAGAATTGGTATTTCGATACGGGCTGCGGCGGCTGAAGCACCTGTGGCTGCTGCCTGCGGCCATCGCCGCCATGCTGAGCGGGCCGGGTATTAGCGGCGGCCTGTGGCTGGCAGTTTTCGTACTGCTGTGCTGGCTGCCCCATGTCAGTGAATGGTCAGCGCGGCTGCGGCCCTTGCCATGGCGTTTCCGGCGCGCCTATCTGGCTGCCTTTCCATGGGTGTTCCACCTGTCTTCGCTCGCTTTCTCAGCGGTGCATCTCTATAACTTCAATCTTGCCCATACTCCAGTGTGGCTGCTGCCCTTGTTGGTGTTACCGCAGTGGGTCACGGGCATGGTACTGGGCTGGCAGCGCGTCAGACAGGGAATAGGTGCCGCCATATTGCTGCACGCCATCTTCAATGGCGGGCCACTGCTGCTGGTTTGGATAGTGCTGAGCCTGGCACCGTAGAAAAAAGGGGGACAGACCACGTTTTTCTTCGAAAAACGTGGTCTGTCCCCCTTTTTTGTCCCCCATTTTTCAGCCGGCTAGCAGGACTTCGATGCTGCGGCCTACGTCCAGTATCCGGGCGTCGCTGTATGCGGTGCCGGCTACCATCAACCCTACCGGTGCTTGCCCCGGCTGGTGGCATGGCATGCTGAGCGCACAACCGTCCAGGAAATTGATCAAGGAACAATTGCGCAGAATCCGGGCATTGGTTGCGATATACGCGTCTTCCGAAGCCTGTACGGATTCGATGGTGGGCGCCACGATGGGGATCGTAGGCGTGAGCAGGGCGTCATAACCCTGCAGACGGGCTTCCACCCCCGCGATCCAGCGTTGCCGCAACGCCAGCAGGTCGATGTAGTCTGCGCAATCCATGTCCTTGCCGCGCAGCATGCGCGCGGAGACACGGGGGTCGTAAAGATTCTGGTGTGCAGCAAGATCGGCACGATGCAATGCGTAAGCTTCGGCACATACCAGCCCGCCCTGGCGGTTGATTTCAGGCAGTTCCAGAAATTCGGGAATATCGATTTCAGCTATGCTCACGCCTTGATCTCGCAGAGCTTGCAGTGTCTGCATGAACGTATCGCGCACATGATCTTCAGTGTTGTCCAGCACGAGCGACTTTGTGGTGGCCAGGCGCAGCCGGCCGGGTGCGATGGGCGTGGGCAGGGGGCGGTCTTCATCGGCAAGAATGGCGTCGATGATTGCGCAGCAATTCACGGATGCAGCCAAGGGCCCAGAGGAGTCCAGGCTGGCAGCCAGCGGGAAAATGCCCTCGGCGGGGACCCGCGCCGCCGTCGGCTTGAAACCGGTCAGGCCATTGAAAGCTGCCGGAATCCGAACCGAGCCGCCCGTGTCCGTACCCAGAGCTGCTACCACCATGCCATCCGCCACAGAGACACCTGCCCCCGATGAAGAGCCGCCTGGTATGCGACGGCTGGCCCGATCCCATGGGCTGGTTGGCGTGCCATAGTGTGGATTCAACCCGAGGCCGGAGAACGCAAACTCGGTCATATTAGTGTGGCCGACCAGGATGGCGCCAGCCTGCGCCAGGCGGGCTACGACCGTAGCATGCCGCTCGGCCGGCGGTGCGTTGCGGCGCAGGGCAGACCCCGCCTTGGTAACCTTGCCGGCCACATCAAACAGATCCTTGATGGAAATGGGCAAGCCTTCAAGCGGGGAGCGCGACAACCCCACCTGGCGCAGCATGTCGGATGCGCGCGCAGC
>JBAYOJ010000041.1:0-11863 GCA_041678385.1 Burkholderiaceae bacterium
AAAAGCTACAAACGTCGCAAACGCTGGCTTTCATGAACATCGCATTGAGCGGACGGCCAGCCTCCGCTGTCATTGACTTCTAATGGTGATCCTTGTGCCTGAAAATTTCGATGCGCTTGAAGTGCGTTCTGCTGATCAGCGAGCTGCGGAGCAGTTGTCCGCGCTACGTGCGCTGCTGCAATCGGCCCGATCGGCGTCGCCCGCCGTTTCCGAGTTGCTCGCCGATATGGACGTTTCAGCGATAAGCGACTTTTCTGCGCTCGCGGCCTTGCCCATCATGCGGAAAACCGAGCTGCTCGCGCGGCAGCGAAGCACCATCGTCCGGGATCCGTTCGGCGGCTTTTCTACCGCGACAAAGGGTGAGGGACTGCTTCGCGTATTTGCTTCGCCGGGTCCGGTGTATGAGCCGCAAGGAGCAGACCAGGATTACTGGAGAACGGCACGGGCGCTGAATGCGGCCGGGTTCAGGCGGGGCGATCTCGTGCACAATTCTTTCAGCTATCACATGACGCCAGGAGCGTTCATGTTCGAAGCCGGGGCTCTTGCGCTTGGATGCACGGTTTTTCCCGCCGGAATAGGGCAGACGGATCTGCAACTGTCAGCCTTGCGTGACCTGAGGGCGGACGCCTACTGCGGAACACCGGGTTTCCTGCGTATCCTGTTGGAAAAGGCGGAAGAGGCTGGAATCGAGTTTCCCTATCTGCGTACGGCGGCGGTCAGCGGCGAAGCCTGTCCACCTAGTCTCGTAGGCTGGTTTGCCGATCGCAGCGTCGGTGTGTTTCAGTCATACGCTACCGCTGAACTGGGGTTGATTGCCTATGAAACGTCAGCGCGCGAGGGGTTGGTACTGGACGAGGGCGTTATTGTCGAGATCGTGCTGCCTGGAACAGCTATCCCGGCGCCCTTTGGCGAGGTGGGTGAAGTCGTCGTGACAGCTTTGAATCCGGTCTACCCGCTGCTCCGTTATTCGACCGGCGACCTCTCAGCGTTTATTCCAGGACACTGCCCTACCGGCAGGACTGCGCAAAGAATCAAAGGGTGGCTCGGCCGTGCGGATCAGTCTGTCAAGGTCAAAGGCATGTTTGTTCACCTCTTGTTTCTGAGTCAATTAGTACATCGTATCCCCGAAATCCTGAAATGCCGGCTGATTGTCTATCAGGAAGGAGTTGTGGATTGCCTGCGCATTCAAGTCGAGACAGGCGGCGGCGAGCCTCCGCCTGAAGAACGTATTGCGAGAGTTTTCAAGGAGCTTTCCAAGCTGAGTGCAGTAGTAGAACTCGTGATGCCAGGTACATTGCCAAACGATGGTAGGCAGATCATTGATGAACGGAATTATGAATAGGAAGTGTTGGAAAGCATTTTTTCGAAGCTAACGTTTCTTTAAGGAAGCGTTCAAAAAGTGTGTTCAGGCATACAGCACCCAGACCAGCGGATGGCGTTTCCATATGTTCTCTTAGAGTAAGATATCTCCGATACCAGCCATCCCCACTGGAGTTGCCATGCTTAAACTCAAGACGCTTTGCCTGGGCGTGCTCGTTGCGCTTGGCGGTTTGTCCGCCGCTCATGCTGATACTCTTCAGACCGTTCGTGACCGTGGTGTCGTGACCTGTGGTGTCACCACCGGCTTTGCGGGTTTTTCGGCGCCAGACAGCCAGGGCAAATGGAAAGGCCTGGATATCGACTTGTGCCGTGCCGTGGCCGCTGCCGTTTTTGGGGATGCCAGCAAATTCAAGGAAGAATCGCTCAATTCTCAGCAGCGTTTTACCGCCCTGCAGTCCGGGGCCGTAGACCTGCTGGCGCGCAACACCACCGTCACACAGCAACGCGATACCGCCCTGGGGGTCATTCATGCCGGCATCAACTTTTATGACGGCCAGGGCTTTCTTGTGCCCAAGAAGCTGGGCGTGAAAAGTGCCAAGGAACTGAACGGCGCGTCCGTCTGCATGCAGCAGGGGACGACCAATGAGAACACCATGGCGGATTGGGCCCGTACCAACGGCATCAAGTACAAGCCGGTGGTCTTTGATCAATTCAACGAGGTTGTGGGCGCCTTTGCCAGTGGCCGTTGCGATGTCTTCACGACCGACGCTTCCGGTCTGGCTTCCATCCGCATCTCCCGGCTCGAGAACCCTGACGACTACGTGGTGCTGCCGGAAATCATCTCCAAAGAGCCGCTGGGGCCCTTTGTGCGCCAGGGTGACGACGCCTGGCTGAACGTGGTGAAGTGGTCGCTGCAGGCCATGGTGCTGGCTGAAGAGCTGGGCGTGACTTCCGCCAATGTTGACGACATGCTCACAAGTGCCAATCCCGATATACGCCGTCTGCTGGGTGTGACAGAAGGTGCCGGCAAGAACCTGGGCCTGGAAGAGCGCTGGGCCTACAACATCGTGAAGCAGGTGGGTAATTACGGCGAAAGCTTTGAACGCAACGTCGGGCAGGACAGCCCTTTAAAGATTCAGCGTGGCCTGAATGCTTTATGGACCGAAGGCGGCTTGATGTACGCCTTGCCGATACGTTAAAAGCCGTAGCCGGTGGCGGTGTGGGTTTACCGCCGCCGGTAGGCCAGCGCGATGCGGGCGAAGGCGATTTCCAGTTCGCGGGTGCCGGCCTGAAAAGTGACGGGCCGCCCGCGAGCCGGGAAGCAAATCAGTTTTTTTGAGGCAATGAGCGGGATGAACTTGGCGAAAGTGATCTCGTCCCAGGCGATTTCCCGCCGGCCCAGCCAGGATTGTTCCAGCCCTCTTTCGGTGATGCGCGTGACCGATGTGTGCATGTAGCGGGCCAGCACGGCCAGGCCGACCACACATATCACCAGACTTACCTTGATGGCGGTGCCAACCGATTGCCCCACGGGACTGGCGGCTGCCTGGGCCAGACGAAAGACCACCAGGCCAAGCACCAGCCACGCCATCCATTTGACCCAGGTGGGCCAGGCCTGACCTTCAAGTGGAAGCGGGCCGATCTGAGAGATCAGCTCGTGGTGCTCGTGTTTGTCAGGCCCTTGTAAACCACCGGGAAACATGTTGCTGGATGCCTCAGGCTGCCTTGCGGGCGGTCAGTGCGTTGCCTGCCAGGCTGGCGGATTTACGGCCAAGGTGGCCCGAGATCCATTGCCCGATATCCACTACGGCATCAAGATCGACGCCTGTTTCTATACCCATGCCGTGCAGCATATAGAGGACGTCTTCGGTCGCTACATTGCCGGTGGCGCCCTTGGCATAGGGACAGCCGCCCAGGCCGGCTACCGACGTGTGATAAATGGAAATGCCTGCCTGCAGGGACGCCATGATGTTGACCAGTGCCTGGCCATAGGTGTCGTGGAAGTGGCCGGCAACCTGGGCGGGATCAATGATTTCGGTCACGGCCTTCATGACGCGGTCGACACGCTTGGGAGTGGCCACGCCGATGGTGTCCGCTACGTCGAATTCGTCGCAGCCCAGGGCTTGCAGGCGGCGTGCAACATCTACCACGGCGGCCGGGTCGACATCGCCCTGATAGGGGCAACCCAGCGCCACGCTGATGGCGCCGCGCAGGCGCAGACCGGCCGCCTTGGCGGCTTCTGCCACAGGTTCAAAGCGGGCGATGGATTCTGCAATGCTGCAATTGATGTTTCTTTGCGAAAAGGCTTCGCTGGCTGCGCCAAAGATCACGATTTCATCGGCGTTGGCAGCGAGCGCCCCGTCAAAGCCCCGCATATTCGGGGTCAGTACCGAATAAATCGTGCCTGGACGGCGGTCGATGCGCGCCATGACTTCGGCGGCATCAGCCATTTGCGGGACCCATTTCGGGGAAACAAAAGACGTGGCTTCGACGTTGACGAAACCTGCTTGGGACAGCCGGTTGACGAGTTCTACCTTGACGTCGGCGGGAATGACCTGCTTTTCGTTCTGCAGACCATCGCGGGGGCCGACTTCGATGATTTTGACTTTATCGGGGATGGACATGCTGTCTCCTGGATTGATGCTTTTCTGAAAAAAAGGGGTGGCCCGGCGTCGCGGGCACCAACACCTTAAATAATACCCTGCTGGCGCCTGACATAGCGCCCGTCGTCCTGTCTTTGAACGATGTCGTTGAGTTCGAGTTCCGTCAGAATGGCGGCAACCCTCGAAAAGTCCAGGCCGCTGCGGCGGCAGAGCAGGTCTGCGCTGGCGGGGTCGTAGCCAAGGGCGGTCAGAACGCGCCCCACCGTCGGGTCTTTAAGCATGCGGCCAGCGCCTCGGGACGGCTGTGATGGCGCTGAGTCGGTCGGCTCATTGAAAGCAAATGCCAGGTTGTGGCTGGAAGCGTCGCTTGTGCTGCGGTGACGCGCTGCCCGAGGCCGTACAGCGCCCGCTTCTTTTTCGAGGGCGGGTGGTATGGCGCCAGTGCGGGTAAGTTCTTCTTCAATGTCGCGCCCTTGCTCGACCAGCTTCGCGCCCTGTCGGATGAGGGCGTGGCAGCCTCGGGACAGCGGCGCATGGATGGAACCCGGGATGGCAAAGACTTCCCGGCCATATTCGGCTGCCAGCCTGGCCGTACCCAGCGAGCCGCTCTGGCTGGCGGCTTCCACCACCAGCAGCCCCCGGGCTAGCGCGGCTACAAGACGGTTGCGGTCGGGAAAGCGGAAAGGCAAGGCAGGGGCGCCCGGCGGGTACTCGGTAATGAGAGCGCCGTCGACAGCGATTGCTTCCGCCAGGGCGGCATTCTGGCGCGGGTAGGTGATATCCAGGCCGCAGGCCAGCACGGCGATGGTCCCTCCACCACTGGCGCCTGCCTGCAAAGCCCCTTCGTGGGCAGCGGCGTCGATGCCGCGTGCCAGACCGCTGGTAATGACCCAGCCGCGCCCGGCAAGATGGCGGGCGAAGGCGCGGGCATTGTCCTTGCCCCCTTCGGTGGCGTTGCGAGCGCCCACGATGGCGACCGAGGGCTGGCGCAATAGTTGCGGATTACCGCGAATATAAAGCACGATGGGAGGGTCGCCGGTATCAAAGAGCGAGGCGGGATAGCTTTCGTCGGCCAGGGTCAGCAGGTGGTGACCGGGTTGGGCCAGCAGGTGCAATGCCTTGTCGACGGCGGCCTGGACCTCGGCTTCAGCAGGCGCGGCCAGGCGAATGGCGAGTTCGCGTGGCAGCAGCCGCCCCAGCGCCGAGACAGAGGATGAAAAAATCTGCTGAGGCAGGCCCATTGCCTTAAGCAGCTGCGTGGCATTGGCGCGGCTGAGTTCCGGCTCGGCCGCCAGGCGCAGCCAGCTGGCAAGTTCTTCCGATGTGCGGGGTTCACGATGTTCGACCATATCCCAGTGTGCCATGCGCTGCAGCCATGTGGTGGCGGAGTGCGCCCGGTTTATCCCTTCCATATGGAAAAATTGGTTTTATAATAGGGGCTTACCCTAGGAATACTTTAATGGCCTTACTTCCCATTCTTCGATATCCGGATCCGCGCCTGCACAAGGTGGCCGAACCCGTAAGCGAAGTCGACGACCGCATACGTCAACTGGTGCGCGACATGGCTGAAACCATGTATGACGCACCCGGCGTGGGGCTGGCCGCGACACAGGTTGATGTCCACGAGCGCGTTATCGTGATCGACGTTTCCGAAGCCGGCGACGATCTGCGCGTGCTCATCAATCCCGAAATCATCTCGAAGAGCGACGATCTGCAGGTTTACGAAGAAGGCTGCCTGTCCGTCCCCGGCATTTACGACCAGGTCGAACGCGCTGCCCGCATTCGCGTGCGTGCCCTGAACGAAAAGGGTGAAGACTACGAGTTTGACGCCGACGGACTGCTGGCCGTGTGTGTGCAGCACGAAATGGATCACCTCATGGGCAAGGTGTTTGTCGAATACCTGTCGCCGCTCAAGCAGAATCGCATCCGCACCAAGCTGCGCAAGCAGGAACGCGAAACGCTGCGGGCCTGAACGATATGCGCGTTGTCTTTGCGGGCACACCCGAGTTCGCCCAGCTGGCCCTGGATGCCATTATTGCTGCCGGTCACCAAGTGACGCTTGTCCTGACTCAGCCCGACAGGCCGTCGGGCCGCGGCATGAAGTTACGTCCAAGCCCGGTGAAGGAAGCTGCAATTGCCCACGGCATCCCCGTCGAGCAACCCCGCAGCCTGCGTCTGGATGGCCGTTATCCTGACGATGCCGCTCAGGCGCATGACGCCCTGACGAAAGCCGCCCCGCAGGTGATGGTGGTGGCCGCTTATGGCCTGATCCTGCCCGAATGGGTGTTGACGCTGCCCCCGTATGGTTGTCTTAATATTCATGCCAGCCTGCTGCCGCGCTGGCGCGGCGCCGCCCCTATTCAGCGGGCCATCGAAGCCGGCGACAGCCTGACAGGGGTCACCATCATGCAGATGGACGCAGGCCTGGACACGGGCGACATGCTGCTTGAGCGCGAACTGCCCATCACCGACGCTCATACCGCCGCCACGCTGCACGACGAGCTGGCTCAGGCTGGTGCGGGCGCCATTGTTCAGGCGCTGGAACGCCTGGAGCGAGGCGGGCTGACGCCACGCCCGCAGCCTGATCAGGGTGTGACATACGCGGACAAGTTGAGCAAAGCCGAAGCCGCCCTTGATTTCACCCGGCCGGCAGCCGAACTGGCAAGACGGGTACGGGCTTTCGATCCGGTGCCCGGGGCCACAGTCGTGCTTCCTGGCCTGGATCAACCGGTAAAGGTCTGGTCGGCACAGGCGCTGTCCACGCCCGCCACGGCGCCTGCTGGCAGCCTGTTGAAGGTGGCTCCGGAAGGCATAGATCTGGCCACCGGGGATGGCGTTCTTCGTGTACTGATCCTTCAAAAAGCGGGGGGAAAACGCCAGCCGGTATCGGCTTTTGTGCAAGGGTGGAGCCCGGCATGAGCCGCTGACAGGCAAATCTGCAACGACGGTATCGGTTCGCCCTGTGCTACGATCAGTCGCGCATTGATGCCGCTATAAACAGTATGGTTATTGTCCGGCGGTGTCGATACCGTTAAACAGAATATGGAAACGACGGAAACGACATGACTCGTTATCGATTCGGAGACAAAACCCCTTCCATCGACCAGAGCGCCTACGTGGCAGCCGAGGCAACCATCATCGGTGACGTCCGTCTGGCGGCGAACACCAGCGTGTGGGCGGGCGCCGTTCTGCGGGGCGACAATGAGCCCATCATCATGGGCGAAGGCAGCAACGCCCAGGAAGGGGTGGTCATGCATACGGACCCTGGCAGCCCCTTGCGGGTCGGTGATAGGGTCACCATCGGGCATCAGGCCATGCTGCACGGCTGTACCGTTGGCGACGGGTCGTTGATCGGCATACAGGCAGTGGTGCTGAACAACGCAGTAATCGGGAAGGATTGCCTGGTTGGGGCGGGCGCCATCGTCACGGAAGGCAAGGTCTTCCCTGATCGCTCGCTGATTCTGGGTGCACCCGCCAAGGTGGTGCGCACCCTGAGCGATGAAGACGTCCAGAACCTGCGCCGTAATTCGCAGGTCTATGTCGATCGCCGGGCCCGCTTCAAGACCGATCTCGTTGCGCTGCCAGAACCTGACGCCGGTCAGCAATCCTGACACCGCGCCGACGCAGCCTATACAACTCTTTATCCATTTCGATGCCCCGCAACAGTCAGGTCTCGCCAGGCCATGAGCCACGCACGCTGGCCGCACTTGGGGTGCGGCCTATTGCTGGCATCTCGACCCTTGTGCTGTCCACTTGGGCCCTTTCGGGTCTCGATGCCAGCGGCAAGTGGGTCATGGCCGCCGGCGTGTCGTTGTGGGTGCTGTGCTGGGTGCGTTATTTCGTACACCTGCTGCTGGTCCTGAGCTTCATCCTGCCGCTGCGCGGCTTGCGGGCATTCCACAGCATCCGGCCAGGCGCCCAGTTGTTGCGGGGGCTGATCATGCTGGTGGCTACCGCCGGCCTGTTTCAGGCGCTGAGCTACCTGCCGCAGGCCGAGGCCACCGCCATCAACTTCCTGGCACCGCTCATCATGATGTCACTGGCACCCTGGGTGCTGAAGGAACCGGCGCGCCTGTCCAGATGGGTGGCGGCGGGTATCGCATTCATGGGCGTGTTGATTGTGATCCGTCCAGAGGCAGGCCTGCATCCCGTGGGTGTGGCCTGGGGCCTGGGCACTGCCATGCTGTTCGCGGCCCAGCACCTGGCGACGCGCTACGTTGCGGTGGATGACCCTTACACGACGCTGATCTGGACGGGTGCTGTCGGGGCGGTGGTGCTCAGCGTAGCCATGCCTTTTGTGCTGCCGCAGGCCATGCCTGTCCTGCGAGAGCTCGGGGCCTTGCAATGGCTTGTGCTGATCGGCACCGGTTTCTTCGGGGCCGTGGGACATTTGCTCCAGATACGCGCATTCCGCTACGCCCCGGCGTCATTGCTGGCCCCATTCATTTATCTGCAGATCATCGCGGCAGCCACGCTAGGCTGGCTGATCTGGGGGCAGTTCCCCGATGCGGTCAGCTGGCTGGGGATAGCCGTGATCTGTGGTAGCGGCGCCAGCCTGGCCGTCTGGGAATGGCGCAAGGCGCGGGGCTGAACGGGCAGCGAAGATGCAATCACTCTTGGGCCGGCGTTCCGCTCTCTTTATAATCGCGCAATGACGAAGAGAATTCTGATCGTCCGTACCTCCTCACTCGGTGATCTGGTCCACATGCTGCCGGCTATCAGCGACATTTCCCGCCATGTGCCCGGGGCCCGCATTGATTGGATCGTCGAAGAGGGGTTTGCGGAAGTCCCCTCGTGGCATCCCGCCGTGCACGAGGTGATCCCCATTGCGCATCGTCGTTGGCGCAAGAGTTGGTGGTCTCCCCAGACGCGCGCCGAAAGGGCCGCTTTGCGCCGCAATCTCGACGCCCGCCGCTACGACGTTGTACTCGACATGCAGGCGCTGATGAAATCCGTCTGGCTGGTGCGCCAGACCCACGGCAAGCGTCATGGCCTGGATCGTCGTTCGGCACGAGAACCGCTGGCTTCCTTCTTCTACGATGTGCGGCACACGGTCGAATTCTGGCAGCCGGCCGTCACTCGGCAGCGCATGTTGGCCGCGTCCGCCTTCGGTTACCAATATGAAGGCCCGCCTGATTTTGGGCTGGGCCGCTTCACAGCCGAGGCACAGGTTGAACCGTATGCCGTAATCATGCCTTCAGCCAGCCGCGACGATAAGCTGTGGCCGGAGGGGCATTGGCACATGGTGTTTGATTACCTGCAAGAGCAGGGCATGGGCTTGCGTCTGCTGGCGGGTAATGAGCGCGAGGCCCAGCGGGCGGGGCAGCTGATCGAGGGTCGCAAAGGGGCCGAAGTGCTGGCGCGCATGAAGCTCGAAGACGTTGCGCATGTACTGGCATCGGCGCGCATCATGGTGGGCCTGGACAGCGGGCTCACGCATTTGTCGGCCGGCCTGGGAAGGCCTACGATAGGTATCTACAAAGCGTCTACGCCAGTGCGCACCCCCCTGCAAGGGGCTTCTTACACGGCCAGCCTGGGTGAACGGGGGTCCGAGCCCTCGGCAGAAACAGTACTCAGTGCGGTGGAACAGGCGCTGTCAATCCATGCGCAGCAGGCTCACCCATTGGCAGGCATCGACGATTCCGACCCGTTGCAAGGGTAAGGGATGCGGCAGTGCGCCGGCCCGGAGGGTGCACGACAGCGCGGCAGATCGTAGAATCCGGGGTGATGAAGCTTCTACCTGGCGTCGGCTGGCCCGATATAGGCATGTTTTGAACAGATTTGCATACACCTTGTTGCTGCGTGGCCTGTCTCCCTTTCTACTTGGGTGGATGGCTGTGCGGGCGCGCCGTGCGGGGGGGCAGTGGGGGGTAATGTCGGGCGAACGCTTCGGCCGCTATCAGCAAGCCTCGTCATTGCGCAAGCCTGTGTGGGTGCATGCTGTCAGTCTGGGCGAGACCCGCGCGGCCCAGCCGCTGATCCGCGCCCTGCTCGATGGGGGTGCCCCAGTCTTGCTGACGCACCTGACGGTCACCGGCCGTGATGAGGGCGCCCGGGCCTTTGCCAGTGAAATCGCCGAAGGGCGCCTGGTGCAGCAGTGGCTGCCCTATGACTTTCCAGGTGCTGCGGCCCGCTTCCTCGATTGCTACCAGCCTGTGGCGGGCATTCTGATCGAACGTGAGGTCTGGCCCAATCTGCTGGCCATGGCCCGTCGGCGCAAGCTTCCCATGATGCTGGCCAGCGCGCGTTTTTCCGACCAGGCTTTGCGTACCGTATTGCGGGCCGGCGGCGTCATGCAGGAAGCCTATTCCAGTTTTGCGGCGGTGCATGCCCAGACCTTGCAGGATGCGCAGCGTCTTGAACAGGCTGGGGCGCTGGCAGTGCGCGTGTCGGGGAATTTCAAGTTCGATGTCAGCGTATCCGCAGAGCAAATCGACAGAGGGCGGGAATTCGCTGCAGCTCTGGATCGCAGCATCATTACCATCGCCAGCACCCGCGAGGGTGAGGACGAAATGTTCATCCAGGCCATGCAGAGGCAAATCCGGCGGGCGCGGAATCAGGGCCGTGAGCTCGAGGATTCCGTCCTGTTCAGGCTGGTACCGCGCCACCCCCAACGTTTCGAGTCTGCGGCCCAGCTATTGACAGCCGCGGGATTGACCTTCATCAGGCGCTCAGACATTGTCAAGGCGGGCGATTGCAGCGCGGCTGCAGTGCGGGCCGCCCGTGATGCCACGGTATTGTTGGGCGACACGGTCGGCGAGATGGTGCGCCACTATGCTTCCAGCCAGGTGGCCATCATTGCTGGCAGCTTTGCTCCGCATGGCGGCCAGAACCTTATCGAGGCATGCGCTGTCGGGGTGCCGGTCATCGTAGGCCCGCATACCCGCAATTTCGAGCAGGCGGTCAGCGACGCCGTCCATGAAGGGGCGGCCCTGCGCGCCCCTGATGCCGACGCCGCATTGCAACTGGCCCTGCAATTGTTGGAAGATCCGCGCCGACTGACGCGCATGGGCGACGCGGGCGAAGACTGGGTACGCAAGCATGCGGGCGCCGTTCAGCGTGTCATGGATAGCTATCGGGCTATCAGCGCGAATTGAGCACATGCCAGGAAGTCGGCCCTGCTAAGCCCTATGGCCCTGCGTTCAGGGTTCCAGGCCGTGGTATTTCTGGCCGAGTTCCAGGGTAGCGCGAAAAAAACCTTCCTTGCTACCGCAGTCGTAGCGCACGCCTTCGTATTCCAGGCCGTAAACGCCACGGGTCTGCGTCAGGCTGGCAATGCCGTCGGTAAGTTGAATCTCGCCGCCTACACCCGCCTGGGTCTTGCGCAGGTGCTCGAAGATTTCAGGTTCGAGGATGTAGCGCCCCACCACCGCCAGATCGGAAGGCGCTTCGTCGGCTGGCGGTTTTTCCACCATACCCCGAACGCGTGTGGTTTTGTCATTGACTGATTCGCCGGCAATGATGCCGTACCGGTCGGTGTGTTCCCTGGCAATCTTCTGGATGGCCAGCACGCTGCCATTGTGCTCGTGGGCGGCTTCCACCAGTTGCAAGGTGACCGATGTGCGGGAATCGATAAGGTCGTCAGCCAGCAATACGGCGAATGGTTCGTCGCCGACGATGGGGGCGGCACACAATACCGCATGGCCCAGGCCCAGGGGCGCCGGCTGGCGGGTGTAGATGCAGTTGACATGCGGTGGCAGGATATTGCGCACGATTTCCAGCAAGGCTGTTTTATCCTTGGCAGCCAGTTCCGCTTCGAGTTCGGGGATGGAGTCGAAGTGATCTTCGATCGCCCGCTTATTACGCCCGGTGATGAAAATCAGGTCGGTAATGCCCGCTGCAACGGCTTCTTCGACCGCATACTGGATCAGAGGCTTATCGACGATAGGAAGCATTTCCTTGGGCATGGCCTTGGTGGCTGGCAGGAACCGGGTTCCCAG
>JBAYOJ010000042.1:0-11807 GCA_041678385.1 Burkholderiaceae bacterium
ACAACTGCAAAATTCTTGCATGCGGCAATGGCGGCTCCGCCGCCGACGCCCAGCACTTCATCGCCGAACTGGTCGGCCGCTTCGAACGCGACCGCCTTCCACTCGCCGGCATCGCGCTGAATACCGACACCTCCATCCTGACAGCGGTCGGCAACGATTACGGCTTCAACGCCATCTTCGAACGTCAAGTCAACGCCCTGGGGCAGCCGGGCGACGTCCTGGTGGCCATTTCCACCAGCGGCAACTCGCCCAACGTCGTCAAGGCCATCGAAGCCGCCCACGACCGCGAAATGTCCGTTATCGCCCTCACAGGCAAGGGGGGCGGCGAAATCACCGGCCTGCTGCTGGATACCGACATCCATCTGTGCGTTCCACATGACCGCACCATGCGCATACAGGAAGTCCACATCCTGCTGCTGCACGCGCTGTGCGACGGCATCGACGCCCTGCTTCTCGGAGACACGCTTTAATGTCACGTACTGCCTTACCCCAACGCATCTACCTTGCTGGCCTGTCGCTGGCCGCTATCGCCCTGCTTTCCGGCTGCGGTGCGCTGGTGGTCGGCGGCGCAGCGGCCACCACCGCCATTGTTGCCACCGACCGCCGCACAGCCGGCCAGCAGGTTGAAGACCAGGCCATCGAAATGAAGGTCGCCGCCGAAATGCGCCGCCTTTTCGCCGAAACCCAGAGCGTACGCATCAACACCTATTCGTATGCCGGGCAGGTATTGCTGCTGGGTGACGTCCCCTCCGAACAAAACAAACAAAGCGCCGGGCAGGCCGCCGAAGGGGTGGAAAAAGTGCAGCGCGTCATCAACCAGCTGCGTGTCGGCGACGTCACCCCCGTCAGCGTACGCACCAACGACACCTGGCTCAGTTCCAAAGTGCGCACCACGCTCATCAACACCAAAGGCGTGCCTTCACGCACCATCAATGTCACTACCGAACGCGGCATCGTCTACCTGATGGGCCGCGTGACGGAAACCGAAGGTGCGCTGGCCGCCACGGCCACATCCAGTGTGGCTGGCATCAACAAAGTAGTAAAATTGTTTGATATTGTCTCGGCCGAAAGCCTGCAGCAATCGGCCACGGCAACCACCCAGCCCGCCCCCATCGAACAAGGCGGCGCAGCAGCCTCTAACGAAAGCGGCGCCTCCTTCGAAAGCGGTGGCGCCCAAGCTATGCCCGTGCAATGAAAAAAATCATCCTCGCTATCGCCGTCATCGTCGTCGCCGCAGGCGCCGTTGTGTGGCAATTGCCCAGCTCCGCCAAAACGGCCCCCGATGTCACCTTCACCACGCTTGAAGGCGAACAGCTCACCACCCAAGACCTTCGCGGCAAGGTGGTGCTGGTCAAGTTCTGGGCCACCAGCTGCGTCACCTGCATCGCGCAGATGCCCGACAACATCGAGAACTACAACACGCTCAAAGACCGCGGTTACGACACCATCGCCGTCGCCATGCAGTACGACCCGCCCAATTACGTGAAGAACTTCGCCGAATCCCGCGAGCTTCCTTTCAAGGTCGTGGTCGACGCCAACGGCGATATCGCCCGCGCCTTCGGCGACGTCAAGCTGACGCCCACCGCCTTCCTTATCGACAAGCAAGGCAACATCATCAGACGCTACCTTGGCAATTACGACAAGGCATCCTTTCTGGCCACTGTGGACAAAGCCCTGGGCTGATCACTCAACGACATGACCGCTACCCCCAATACCAACACGAATCACCCGGCCACCGTCAAGGCCAACGTCCTTTCCGAAGCACTGCCCTACATCCGGCGCTTTCATGGCAAGACCGTCGTCATCAAATATGGCGGCAATGCCATGATCGAAGACCATCTGCAACGCAGCTTTGCGCACGATGTCGTATTGCTCAAGCTGGTGGGCATCAACCCCGTGGTGATCCACGGCGGCGGCCCCCAGATCAACGCCGCACTCAAACGCATTGGCAAGGAAGGCACCTTCATCCAGGGCATGCGGGTCACTGACGCCGAAACCATGGAAGTCGTCGAATGGGTGCTGGGTGGTCAGGTCCAGCAAGACATCGTCATGATGATCAACGAAGCAGGCGGCAAGGCCGTCGGCCTGACCGGCAAGGATGGCTGCCTTATTCAGGCCCATAAAAAGCTCATGGACAACCCCGACCAGCCCGGTGAAACACTGGACATTGGTTTCGTGGGCGACATCACCCGTGTGGAACCCGCCGTCGTCAAGGCGCTGCAGGATGACCAGTTCATTCCCGTGATCTCGTCCATTGGCTACAACGAGGCCGACGGCCAGGCCTACAACATCAACGCCGATGTGGTGGCGGGCAAGATGGCCGAAGTCCTGGGCGCCGAAAAACTGGTCATGATGACCAACACCCCGGGCGTACTCGACAAGAATGGCGAACTATTGCGCCAGCTGTCGGCCAGCACCATCGACGCCCTGTTCGCCGACGGCACCATCTCGGGCGGCATGCTGCCCAAGATCTCATCGGCACTCGATGCCGCGCGCAACGGCGTGAACTCGGTACACGTCGTCGACGGCCGCGTTCCTCACTGCCTGCTGCTCGAAATCCTCACCGATCAGGGCGTCGGCACCATGATCACCTCCGGCTGAGCTTCTCTTGCGCAAGCTTGTGGCGGCGCGCCGGCCGGCCGGCCCGGCGCTGGCAAGCGACATAGTGTGGCTGTTCGACCTCGACAACACCCTGCACGATTGCTCCCGCCATATCTTTCCGGCCATCGACGGCGCCATGACCGCCACCATTGCCGAACAGCTGGGGCTGACCCTCGATCAGGCAGACAACCTGCGCAACCAATACTGGAAGCGCTACGGGGCCACTGCCATTGGCCTGGAACGCCATCACGGCATGCCGGCGGCCGACTTTCTGGATGCCTGCCATCGTTTCGACGTCACCCCGCTGGTGCATTCGGAAAGCGGCCTCGCCAGCAAGCTGGCGCGCCTGCCCGGCCGCAGAATCCTGCTGACGAATGCCCCGCAGGAATACGCCCGAAACGTGCTGCGCGCGTTGGGTATCCTGCATGAATTCGAAATGCTCTGGACGATCGACCACATGCGCCTGCAGGGCCGGCTCAGGCCCAAGCCTTCGGTCGCCATGCTGCGTCAGCTATTGGCACGCCTGCGTGTGCCGGCCAGCCGCGTCGTGCTGGTGGATGACACACTCAAGAACCTGCGCAGCGCGCATGCGCTGGGCATTGGCACAGTGCTCAGCCATCATCCCGGCACACCGCACAATAGCCGTGGGCACGGCCGGGGCAGCTATGTAGACATGCGGGTCAATAGCATCTGCCAGCTGTTAACCAGCAGGCAGCGCAGGGTCGGCAAGCGGCCTGTGTGAACACACCGGGCATTGAGGGTCACGGCTATAGCGCAACGTCTGCCATTGCATGCTCAGGGCATCCAGACATAGCAGCCTGCCCACCAGCGGCTCACCCATGCCCGCCAGCAGCTTCAAGGCCTCGATAGCCTGGCTGGCCCCCACCACCCCCACCAGCGGCCCCAGAACGCCTGTAGTGGCGCAACGGAGCTCTTCGACATCCTGTGCCTCAGGAAAAAGGCAGTGATAGCAGGGCGCCGCATTCTGGCGCAGATCGAACACGCTCACCTGACCTGAAAACCGGATGGCGGCGCCGGACACCAGCGGCTTGTGCAAGGCCACACAGGCCCGGTTCACCGCATGGCGGGTGGCGAAGTTGTCGCAACAATCCAGCACCAGATCGACGCCGGACACCTGTTCGAGCAAGGCTGCATCGTCCAGGCGCCGCAACAACGGCAGCACCCGAACCTCAGGGTTGAGTGCCGCCAGACGGCGCTGCCCGGATACGGCCTTGGGCACGCCAACGCTATCCTGCCCATGCAGAATCTGGCGCTGTAGATTGCTCAAGTCGACCTCGTCGTCGTCGGCCAGCACCAGCTCACCCACCCCGGCAGCGGCCAGATACAGCGCGGCAGGCGAGCCCAGGCCACCGGCACCGACGATCAGCACCCGGGCCGCCATCAGCCGTTCCTGGCCATCGATACCGAACTCGTCCAGGAGGATGTGCCGCGCATAGCGCATCAACTGATCGTCATTCATGCTGCATCAACAAGTGAATATTGTGTTCTTGAAGAACGACCCGCCAGCCGCCCACCACAAACGCAAGGCCAGCTGCAGGCGGAACAACCGCCTGCCGGGCCGGGCGCAGGGTCAGGGGCTGACGCGCTCCATCCCCTGCGGAGTGATGCGATAACGCTCCACCCCCGAATCAGAGCGGTTCATTGGGTTTTTTTTTTCGACCCCCTCGATCTTCTCGGGAGGAACTGGCACGCTGCCGGCGGCGCCCGTTGTAGAGGCAGGCACCTTGTCGGCGGCCTTGGCTTCGCGTTCCGCCTTGGCCTTGGCGACCAGCGCCGGGTCATTGCGCTGGACTTCGCGGCCTTCCAGGAAGTTGATGGCCTGCTTCAGTTGATAGTCTTCATCGCCGCCGAACTCGAACATACGCGCAATATCGACGATTTCTTCATCCTGTTCGGCAAGCGCGGCTTCATCAACGTTGCCATTCACAAGATGGCGCTGCAGGTCAGCTTCGCGCGGCAGCCGGAACAGATTGCCCTGCGCCGTATCGTCGACAGTGATGTCGGGCGACACACCCGTCACCTGTATGGACTGCCCGCTGGGCGTGTAATAGCGCGCTGTGGTCAGCTTGATACCGGTATCCTCGCTCAGCGGCAGCACGCTCTGCACCGAACCCTTGCCGAAAGTACGGTTACCCATCACCTTGGCGCGGTCGTGGTCCTGCAACGCACCCGCCACAATCTCGGATGCCGATGCCGAGCCCACATTCACCAGCACCACCATGGGCACCGTCTTGGCCCAGCCCACCACATCGGCAACGTAATCGTCTTCGCTGGTGGCGAGGTAGTTGCGGAGATAATCAGCCGGCTTGGCATGGTATTCACGGTTGGCCGAAGGAATGCGCCCCTTGGTGGAAACCACCAGCACATTGGGCTGCAGAAAGGCCGACGACACCGCAATGGCGCTGTCCAGCAGGCCGCCCGGGTCGTTGCGGAGATCGAGTATCAAGCCCTTGGGCGCCTTGTCGCCGCCCAGGTCGCGCAGATGGCGCACCAGATCGGGGGCCGTGCGTTCCTGGAACTGGGCAACGCGCACGTAGGCAATGTCGTTATCCAGCATCTTGCTGCGCACACTACGCACCTTGATGAGATCGCGCACGATGGTGAGTTCCAGCGGCTTGTCGCGCCCCGGCCGGCTGATGGTCAGCACAATGCTGGTCTGGGGTTCGCCCCGCATCAGCTTGATGGCCTCGTTCAAGGTCATGCCCTTGGTGGGTTTGCCATCGATATGTGTGATGAGGTCGCCCGCCAAGATACCGGCGCGAAACGCTGGCGTGTCTTCAATGGGCGAAATCACCTTGGGCTGGCCGTCTTCACTGCCGATCTCGATGCCCAGCCCGCCGAAGCCGCCCTGGGTGATGGCTTCCATTTCTTTGAAGGCTTCGGCATCCAGATACGCGGAATGCGGATCCAGATCGTCGAACATGCCCTTGATGGCGTCATTGATGAGCTTGTCGTCGCTCACCGGCTCGACATAGCTGGCCTTGATGGCTGCAAAGACATTGGCGAACTGCTGCAGCTCTTTGAGCGGCAAGGGTTCGCCACGCTGCGCGACGGCCGAAATGCCCAGACTGAGAAAAAGCCCACCGACCGCCCCGATCAGCACCAGACTCAAACTGCGTATCCTGCGAGTGCTCATGCACATACCCGATATTTTAGTGATTCATTGACCACACGCCCCCTAAACGGGGACATAGGCAGATAGTAACGAAACTACCGGCCCAGCCATAGCAGAGGATTGACCGGTTTCCCTTCATGACGGATCTCAAAGTATAGACCGGGCTCCACCTGCCCGCCGGTCGCGCCCACCGTGGCAATGGCGTCGCCGCGCCCCACGTGCTCGCCGACTTCCTTGAGCAGGCTCTGGTTATAGGCATACACACTGAGGAATTTGTTCCCGTGATCGAGAATTAAAAGATTGCCGAAACCGGCCAGCCAGCCCGCGTAGACCACGCGCCCGGGTGCGACAGCGGCCACGCGCACGCCCTCGGCAGCACGCAGCACAATGCCCCGCCAGATGCCGCCTTCTGGGCGCTCCATACCGAAGCGCCCCTGAACATCACCCCGCACGGGGTAAGGCAGGCCTTTGTTCAGGCCATTCAGTGCCGCCGGCTTGGGCGCCACCGACGGCGCTGCCGGCGCAGGTTTGGGCGCCACCGCAACGGGTGGTGAGGGCGCGGGTTCTACCCCGGTACCCGGCGCTACGCCTTCAACCCGCCCGACAATCCGCTGGTCGGCAGGCTCGCTTTCGGTCGCCGCCTGTTGTGCACGTATCGCCTCTGCCACCCGACGGGCCTCTGCGATCTTGCGGGATTCTTCGGAACGGGCTGCATCTTCGGCGTCACGCTCGCTCGCCAGCCTGCGCGCCTCTTCAGCCTGGCGAAGCGCGTCGGCGCGGCGCGCTTCCTCGGCCTGAAGGGCCGCTTCCGCACGGCGTTTTTCCTCTGCCACACGGCGCGCTTCCGCCAGACGGCGGGCCTCTGCTTCGCGCCTGCGCGCCTCGGCGGCCTGTTCCTCTATGGCTACACTCAGCGCATCCACAAGTTTGCCCAGCCGCTGTTCATTGCTGACCAGACGCTCGGCTTCGCCGCGCTGCCGCGCCAGTTCCTTGTCAATACGTTCCAGCACTGCCAGCCGCTCAGCCCGCTGAGCGTCGAGTTCGGCCCGCTTTGCGGTGGTTTCCACGGCCAGGCGTTTCAGTTCCTGTTCGTGAGCCTGCGCCTGCGCCCGCAAGGTGGCCAGTTCATCGAGCGCAGTACGCACGGCCCGCACCGCACTGGCCTGCGCCCTGGCAACATATTCCAGGTAGCCAAGCTCGCGCGCAATGTCTTGCGGATCCTCACCTGAAAGCAGCGTAGCCCAAGGCGACAAGCCGCCTGCATACTGCGCCCTGAGCTGATCGGCCAACGATTCCTGCCGCTGGCGCAATATTTCGGACTGCTCACCGATGCGCCGCTGTACATCCTTCAGTTCTTCGCCCGCCTTGCGGGTATCAGCCGCCAGCACTTCCAGCCGCCGGTCCAGGTTGGATATGGCCGTTTCAGAGGCCTTGAGTTCAACCCCGACGTCACGGCGCGAAGATTCACTATCGGCTATACCCCGCTCCAGCGAACGTATCCGCTCGCGCAGGGCCTGCTGATCACGCCGCGCCTCGTCCTGCTGCCGCTGCAGATCACTTTGGGCGCCATGCAGCACGCCGGGCGCGCACAGCATGGCCAGGACGAGAACAGCGACTCGGCGCATATCAGCCTTGCTTGGCCTTGCCCTGTGCAGCAACGGCGGCCATTGCCGCTTCGATTTCAGCGGGATCGCCCAGGTAGTAGTGGCGGATGGGGCGCAATTGATCGTCAAGCTCATAAACCAAGGGCTGGCCGGTGGGGATATTCAGATGAACGATCTCTTCTTCGGAAATATTGTCCAGATGCTTGATCAGGGCGCGCAGGCTGTTGCCATGCGCCGAAATGAGCACCCGACGGCCCGAACGGATGGCCGGCGCAATGGATTCATTCCAGAAAGGCAGCACCCGCGCCACCGTGTCCTTCAGGCATTCAGTGGCAGGCAGCAGCGCCGGGTCGATCTTGGCATAGCGCCGGTCAAAGCGCGGATGGCGCTCGTCGCTGTCGCCCACCGGGTCGGGGGCGATGGCATAAGCACGACGCCAGACCATCACCTGTTCGTCGCCGAACTTGGCCGCCGTTTCTGCCTTGTTCAAACCTTGCAAAGCCCCATAATGGCGCTCGTTCAGCCGCCAGCTCAGGCCGGTGGGCGTATACATGGCGTCCATCGCATCAAGCGCGATCCAGAGCGTGCGGATTGCACGCTTCAGGACAGAACTGAAAGCCAGGTCGAATTCAAAGCCCTTTTCCTTGAGCAGTTCGCCTGCCTTGCGCGCCTGCTCGCGCCCGGTGTCGGTCAAGTCGACATCGGTCCAGCCGGTGAAACGGTTTTCCAAGTTCCACTGGCTTTCGCCGTGGCGCATCAGGACGAGTTTGTACATGGTAAAAGTCACCTGAAAGTTAATAATCGCCGTCCATTTTATAATCGACGGATTCCACCCCAATTATCCCAGCGCATTTCCGGAACAAATCGTGGACTTTTTCACAGATCAGACCAACATCCTGCTCATTATTGTGGCTGTCATCGCAGCCGTCGCCCTGGCCCTGCCCAACTTCATGCAGCGCGGCGCCCGCCAGCTCAGCGTCAACGAAGCCGTCAAGCTGGCTAACGACAGCCAGGGGGTATTCCTGGACATCCGCAGCCCGGAACACTTCAAGGCCGGTAATGTCCCGCAATCTCGCAACGTCCCTGCCGCCGACATCCCCGACAAGCTGGGCAACCTGCCCAAAGACAAGCCTATCATCGTCATTTGCGAGCGTGGCCGCAATGCCGTCGGCGCGGTCGGCACCCTGAAGAAGCAAGGCTACGACAACGTTTACTGCCTGCGCGGCGGCTTGGCCGCCTGGGTGGAAGCTGGCCTGCCGCTGGCAAAGAAACATTGAAAAAGGATTAAGTCATCCATGGCTAAAGTTACCATGTACACCACGGCCGTCTGCCCTTTCTGCGTGCGGGCCGAAATGCTGCTGAAGCAGCGCGGTGTTGCTGAAATCGAAAAAATACGCATCGACCTCGACCCTGACCAGCGCTCCACAATGATGGAACGCACCGGGCGACGCACGGTTCCCCAAATTTACATCGGCGACACCCACGTCGGCGGCTTTGACGACCTCGCCGCGCTTGATCGCGCAGGCCGGCTCATGCCGCTGCTGGAAGCCTGACCCCACAGCCCGCCTGGCGTATGTACGCAGGGCAGTAACGACGCTCGCGCAGCGCCACAATGGCGCTGCCTCCACCGACCCAACCTCTACCAGGAAGACTCATGGCCGAACAACCCAACAGCCAGGATAAAGCACCCAGCTTCGCGCTGCAGCGCACCTACCTCAAAGACCTCTCGCTCGAGATGCCCAACGCGCCGCAGATCCTTCTCGAACAGGAAGGCCCCACAGTCGAAGTGTCGCTCAACGTAGGCGGTCAGCGCCTGGCCGAAACCGTCTTTGAAACCAGCGTGACGGCCACCGTGACCACCCGCATCAACGATAAGGTGCTGTATCTGGTCGAAGCCACCCAGGCAGGCATTTTCGAAGCCGCCAACATCCCCGACGAACAGCTCGACCCCCTGCTGGGCATAGTCTGCCCCACCATGCTCTACCCCTACCTGCGCGCCAACGTCGCCGATGCGATCACCCGCACGTCGCTGCCCGCACTGCACCTGGCCGAGGTGAATTTCCAAACGCTCTACGAGCAGCGCATTGCCGAAATGGCCCAGCAGCAAGAGCAGGCCCAGCCGGCTGACTCGGGTCTGTACGTGCCCCCTGGCGCCAAGACGAACTGACGCCATGAGCGCCGCCTCCACGCCGACACGCGTTGCCGTTCTGGGCGCCGGTAGCTGGGGCACGGCGCTCGCCGCTCAGGCCTGCAGGCAGGCGGATACTCTGATCTGGGCACGGCGGCCCGAGAGCGCCGCCGAAATCAACCAGCAGCACCGCAACGAGCCTTACCTGCCCGGCATCGCGCTGCCTGCCGCCCTGCGCGCCACCAGCGATTTCAAAGCCGCCATCGGCCATATCTGCGCCGCCCCGGCTGACGCGCTCATCATCCTGGGCGTCCCCATGGCCGGCATGGACGAAACCTGCCAGCGCCTGGCCGAATATTTTGCCGCCCATCCGCACCCCACCGTACACGTAGTCTGGACCTGCAAGGGCGTGCACCCGGAAAGCGGCCTGCTGCCGCATCAAGTGGCTGGCGCGGCGCTCGGCGGTCTGCCCGGTGTAGCCTTGGGCGTCTTGTCCGGCCCCTCCTTCGCTCAGGAAGTCGTCCGCCAGCTGCCGGTGGCCCTGACCATCGCCAGCCAAGACGACGCCACCGCCAGCCTTGTCCTGGCCGCTCTGCATGGCAATAATTGCCGCATCTACACCAGCCATGATGTCACCGGTGTCGAAGTGGGCGGGGCGCTCAAGAACGTCATGGCCATCGCCTGCGGCATCTCGGATGGCCTGGGCCTGGGGTCCAACGCCCGGGCGGCCCTGATCACACGCGGCCTGGCAGAGATCCAGCGCCTGGCCTGTGCATTGGGTGGCCTGGCCGAAACCGTCCAGGGCCTCACCGGCCTGGGCGACCTGGTACTCACCGCCACTGGCCCCCTGTCACGCAACCGCCAGGTCGGCCTGGCCATTGGCGAAGGCCGCAAGCTCGACGACATTCTGGCCGGCGGCATGACCGCCGAAGGGGTCCGCTGCGCCCGCGCCGCCCTGGCTCTGGGCACCCGCCTGGGCATCGAGCTGCCCATTACGGCGGTCGTCTGCCGCGTACTCTTCGAAGGTCTGCCGCCCAAGCAAGCGGTTGCCGCCTTGTTGACGCGCGATTCGCGTCCGGAATCCCCGAATTCTTATTATTGAAAGGAACGCCAAATGGCCCGACATTCCGCCATCCGCCGCCGCCTCAATCTGTCCGCGCTCGGCCTTGCCGCCGCCATGCTGGCGGCACCCGTCTGGGCTCAGGCCAGCGACTGGCCTTCCCGGCCCATTCAGATGGTCGTCCCTTTCCCGCCCGGCTCTTCGCCCGATACGCTCGCGCGCATGGTCGCCGAACCTTTGGCCCAGAAGCTCGGCCAGCCCATTGTGGTGGAAAACAAGCCGGGCGCCGGCGGCAATATCGGCACCCGCCAGGTCGCTCAGGCCAAGCCCGACGGTTACACCATTCTGCTGACCATCAACGGCCCCATCGTCACCGCACCCACGCTGTACAAGACCACGCTCGGCTACGACCCTCAGAAAGACTTGCAGGTCGTCAGCATGGTGGGCACCAGCCCCAACGTTCTGGTGGTGCCGGCTGACGCCCCCGCCGACAACATGCAGCAATTCGTTGAACGCGCCCGCGCGCAGCCCGGCGATCTGAACTATGGCACCGTTGGCCCGGGCAGCTCATCGCATTTAGGCATGGCCATGCTTGAACAGGAAGCCGGCATCTCGCTGCTGCAGATCCCTTACACTGGTTTTCCTCAGGTCATCACTTCCATCGTTGCAGGCGATGTACACGCCGGTTTCATGGTGCCTGGTGTCGCCATGCCGCAGGTCAACGCTGGCAAACTGAAGGCGCTGGGCATCACCAGCCTGGAAGAAAGCAGCGTCCTGCCCGGCCTGCCCACCGTCGCTTCGCAGGGCTTTCCTGGTTTCGAATCCATTTCCTGGGACGCGCTGTTCGTACCCGCCGGCACACCGGCCGAAATCGTCGACAAGCTGAACAAGGATGTGCTCGAAGTCCTGGCCATGCCTTCCGTTCAGGAAAAAATGGCCACCCTGTACTTCACTGCCGCCCCCACCACCCCCGCCGAAGCGGAAGAAATGATACGCCGCGAAAAGGTCAAGCTCGACGCCATCATCGAAAAGCTGGGCCTGACGTTGGATTGATAAAAGGGGGTGGATTAAAAATTGGGGTCAGACCACGATTTCTAACAGGAAATTGTGGTCTGACCCCAATTTTATTCAGCTATACCGCCCCTTCGTACCCCGTCTGGCGCCATGCCTCGAATATCGTCACGGCCACGGCGTTCGAGAGGTTCAGGCTGCGCTGCCCGGGCTGCATCGGCAATCTCAAGCGCTGGCCTGGGCCGAAACGCGCCAGCTCTTCCTCCG
>JBAYOJ010000043.1:0-11710 GCA_041678385.1 Burkholderiaceae bacterium
ACGCCTGGCAGCACAGATGGCGATAGCCGGGGGTTCAGAACGGGGTCTCGGTCTTGCGTCCGGGTTGGTTTGGCTGTGCTGTTGGCGGCGTGTGCGGGCCGGCAACCAGCGCCACCGCCTCCCCCTTCGGAAATCACCTGCAAAGCCGCGTCAGCCGGAGACGCGTTGGTGGGCAATTGGCTGAGCGTGCGTCGTCAGGCGGGCGTGGTCGGCGAACTCAAAACGCTATTTTCGCTCCATGCCGACGGCACGATGAGCTATGGTGAACAACTAAGCCGGCCCAAAAAGGCGCCACAAGGGCTTTCCGAAACCGGTTGTTGGCATCGTGAGGGCAGGACACTGGTGTTGCGCACAATTGCATCCAATGGCTCACCCGTTGACCTTCAAGACCCCATTTATGTCAACCGTTACCGCATCACCCGCGAATCAGGCGAGCGCGTGGGCCTGCGTGGCCCTGACGGCGCGGAGCTGAACGCGAAGCGCATGCCGCCCGATTACCGGCTGCCCTTGTAAGACTCAGGCAGCCGGCCGTATGGCTGCGGGTCAGGCGGCGAGGCGTGCCAGCACGCGCTCCCGCCCCAGTATCGCCAACACGTGGCCAATGGCGGGCGTCTGTTTGCGACCTGTGACGACCAGTCGCAGCGGGATGCCGAGCTTGGGCATTTTCACGTTGTGGGTGGCCAGCAAGGACTTGATCAAGGCGTCGATGGAGTCTGATGTCCATTCCGGAAGCTCGCGTGCCTGGGCGGCGAAGTCCGCCAGCAGGCGGCGTGCTTCCTCGTCGACATGCTGTTCCATCAGGGATGCTTCGGCTGGCTGGGGTGGGGCGCAGAACAATAGTGCGCCTTCGGCCAGCTCATTGAGATTTTCTGCCCGATCCTTCAGCAGGTTCATGACAGCCGATAAGTCGGTGGCGGAAGGGTCACCGCCAAGTTCGACGACGCGTGGCGTCACCCGACGAGCCAGTTCGGCGTCGCTGGAGTGCTTGATGTAGTGGGCGTTCACCCAGTTGAGTTTCTTTGGGTCCCACTGGGCGGCCGACTTGGTCAGGTTGCGTGTATCAAACCATTCGACCAGTTGTTCGCGCGTGAAGAGCTCATCGTTGCCGTGGCTCCAACCCAGCCGTGCCAGGTAGTTGACCATGGCTTCGGGTAGATACCCGGCTTTGTCGTATTCCATGACGCTGACTGCGCCGTGCCGTTTGGAAAGTTTTTCACCATCGGGCCCCAGGATCATGGGAACATGGCCGTACACCGGCGGTTCGGCGCCCAGCGCCCGCAGTATGTTGATTTGCCGGGGCGTGTTGTTGACGTGATCATCACCGCGGATCACATGTGTGATGCGCATGTCCCAGTCGTCTACCACGACGCAGAAGTTGTAGGTAGGCGTGCCGTCAGGCCGGGCAATGATCAAGTCATCCAGCTCGGTATTGTCGAACGTGATGGGGCCTTTCACCAGATCGTTCCAGCCAGTGACGCCGTCTTGCGGGTTACGGAAACGCACCACAGGCTGGCGACCTGCCGGGGGCGGCGGCAGCACTTTGCCGGGTTCGGGCCGCCAGCTGCCGTCGTAGCGGGGCTTCAGGCCGGCAGCCCTAGCCTTCTCGCGCATGGCTTCGACCTCGTCGGGGGTGCTGTAGCAATGATAGGCTGTGCCTTCATCAAGCATACGCTGAATGACTTCGCGGTAGCGATCCATGCGCTGCATCTGGTAGAAAGGGCCTTCGTCGGGTGTCAGACCCAACCATTCCATGCCATCGAGAATTGCCTGCACGGCTTCCGGGGTGGAGCGTTCGACGTCGGTGTCCTCGATGCGCAGGATGAAGGTGCCTGCATTGTGCCGGGCAAAGGCCCAGGAAAACAATGCGGTGCGGGCGCCCCCCAGATGCAGGAAACCGGTGGGTGAAGGGGCAAAACGGGTACGGACGGCGTTGATTGTGGTGGTCATGGCAAGGAAAGAGGCCACATCCGCGTGGGCGGGTGCGGCAAGGTTGGCAATGGGCTCACTGTATTTTAGAGTAAGCAGCGTAGCCTAAGACAAAAAGGGACATCATGCTGCGTCATCGACTAGCTGCACTGTTTGAGCCTCGCACACTGGCGGTCGTATCCGATCGTCCGCTGCCCGTTGACCAGAGCACGCCCGCCCTGCTGAATAATGCGGTCACTCATATACCCGTGCCCGATGCCGTGGCGGATAAGGTACCGTGCCGGCTGCAAGGCCTGCCTGATGGCGAGCGGCTGGATCTGGCGCTGGTATGCGTGCCGCCGGCCAGCACGCCGGCAGTGCTTGAGGCCTTGCGCAGGTATCGTCCGCGCATCGTGCTGGTGCTCGCGCATCCCGAACCTTCCGACGACCCGACGCAGGACACCATCCATTGTCGCGACTGGAGCCGTCGCAACGATTGCCTGGTACTGGGGCCACGATCATTCGGGGTCCAGCGGCCGCATCTGGGCATGAACCTCAGTCATCATCCGCACGGCGCACTGCCCGGGCGAGTCGCCCTGGTGACGCAGTCGCGCAGTATTGCTGCCGCTGTACTCGACTGGGCAGCGGACGTCAGTCTGGGGTTCTCGGCAGTCATTTCGGTGGGTGACGAAGGGGTGATTGATGTCGCCGAGGTGCTGGACTATCTTTCCATGGACCCCCGCACCGATAGCATTGCCCTGTATCTGGAAGAGACCACATCGTCACGTCGTTTCACCAGTGCCGCAAGGGCCGCGGCCAGCGTCAAACCGCTGATTGTGCTCAAAGTCGAAGAAGCGCTGGATGAAGATCCGGTTCACGTCGCAGCCTTCAACGCATTGCTCAGGCGGGTCGGGGCGGTGCGTATCCGTTTTTTTGTGCAGCTTTTTTCCGCCATCAAGGTGTTGGTACATACCCGGCGCCCTCGCGGCAAGCGGATTGCGCTTTTATCCAATGGAGACGGGGCGGCCAGGCTGGCGCTGGACGTCATGGGCACGGGTGCCACGGTATACCGGGCTGAGCTTGCCGCCGCCAGTATTGAAGGTGTGGGTCAGCTTCTGGAAAAAGGCGCCCTGGCGGACAACCCCGTGGTGACCTATGCGCCCCTGACTGCTGAACGCATGCGTGGCCTGCTCGATATCCTTGTGGAAGACAAAGGGGTGGATGGTGTGCTGGTGCTGCTGGCGCCCGACCCATTGGCCGACCTTGAAAGCGTAGTCGATGTGTTGGCGGCAGTGGCGCCAGCGTCACGCAAGCCTATCGTCACTTGCCTGATGGGCGATTCGTCCATGCGCCGTTTACGGCACGTGCTTGACGAGGCCGGCACGCCCGCATTCCGTACGCCTGAAACAGCGGCCAATGCCTTTGGCATCCTGGCTGGCTACCACTACAGTCAGACCCTGGCCCAGCAGATTCTGCCACCTGAGCCGCTCAGCCGTCCTCCGGATACCGATAAGGCAAGACAGCTGGTCCAGGCCGCTCAGCGACGGGGGCAGAGGGTGTTGTCGCCCTGTGAAGGGCTGGAGCTTCTGGGCTGCTTCCATGTACCCATACAGTTGGCCGACGACGTGCCCGAAGGCTCTCCCGTCATGGCCATCCGGGTGCGCAAAGACCCCAAACTGGGACCCTGCATGAGTTTCGGGCGCGGGCTGGAACCCTTCCTGCGCGCCGAAGCCGCTGTGGAGCTTCCGCCGCTCAATGGTTACCTGGCACGGCAACTCGTGCAGCGCAGCGGCTATTGGCAGGGCACGCTGTCGCGCAGCCTGACGCCCGTTGCAGCCGAGTTTCTGCGCGAAGCGCTGGAGCGCATATCGCTGCTGGTATCCGACGTCCCGGCCATTGAGTCGCTGGACATAGACCCGCTATGCCTGGAAGGCGATACGCTGGTGGCCACAGGCCTGGAAGTGAAGCTGTCCAGTGCATCCATGCTGGTGCTGCCTGAAACGACCGGCTACAGCCACATGGCCATACATCCTTATCCGCGCCATTTGGCGCAGATGCGTCAGATGCATGATGGTCGCCCCTGGCTGTTGCGCCCCATCCGACCTGAAGATGCTGAGCCCTTGCAGGAGTTCGTGCGCGGCCTGTCGGACGAGTCACGTTATATGCGTTTTGTGTCCATGTTGCGCGAATTGACCCCCCACATGCTGGCACGCTACACACGCATTGACTATCACCGCGAACTGGCGTTGGTTGCAACCATCAACGAACCGAACCCCGTCCATCGCGGTCATCCCCGGGAACGTATCATCGGCTTTGCCCATTATCTGCGCAATGCCGACGGGCGGGGGGCGGAATATGCCCTGGTCATCGGCGACGAATGGCAGCGCTGCGGCATAGGTTCACAGCTAATGCGCATGTTGATCGAGGCGGCGCAGGAACAGCGGCTCACCTACATTGACGGCCTCGTACTGGGTGCCAACAGGCCCATGCTGGGCCTGATGACGTATCTCGGGTTCAGGGTGGACTCTGACGAAGAAGACCCCAGCATGCGGCGAGTATGGCTGGATCTGGGCGAGACTCTGGGCTGAACCCCAACTGTTTTCCCGAACCTGCCATGAAAAGTGATAGCAAAATTTATAAAAGGTAAAATATTTAAGTAAAGATAACAACCAGACACACAGGGAGCCACGGTCAACCATGAGGACGACGCTGACGGGATTTCTGGGTTTGATGACGGCTGCCCTATCGGTGCCCGCTCATGCCGCTGAGGGGCGCTTGGGGGCTGTGATGTCGGCAGACACCTTGCGCGTGTGTATCTGACCAAGCAAAATGGTCGCAACCGCTACGTGGTGTCAAACAAGGTTGACAGGGGTCACGACGCGACACCGCCCGGGCAGCCTACTACCTGACGCCTGGCTTCATAAAATGACTTCGCGCAGGAAGGCGGCGATGTCCTGTATTTCTTCCAGGCAGACCGAATGCGGCATGGGATAGGTTTTGAAGCGCACGTCGTAGCCCATTTTTTTGAGGGCTTCCAGGGTGGCCTGGGCCCGTTCGAAATCCACCACCGGGTCCATGGTGCCATGGGCGAGAAAGATGGGCGTGCCCTGGTTGGCCTGGTGGCGTTCGTCAATAGCCTTGGCAGCCAGCGGCAGATAACCCGACAGCCCGATGATGCCGGCAAGTTTGTCGGGGTGACGCAAGCCGGTTTGCAATGCCATCGCGCAACCTTGCGAGAAACCGGCCAGGACGATGCGTTCCGTGGGGATGCCACGGGTATTTTCGTGGGCAATGAGCGCTTCGACGATGCGTTGCGATTCGCGCAGGCCGGTTTCATCTTCACGGCGCACCAGATCGGGCTGGAAAATGTCGTACCACGCCCGCATGGCCATGCCGTTGTTGATCGTGACAGGCTGTACCGGGGCATGAGGGAAGATGAAGCGGACAGGCCCCAGATCACCCAGCTTCAGTTCGGGCACGACGGGTACAAAGTCGTTTCCGTCGGCGCCCAGACCATGCAGCCATATCACTGCGTAGCGCGGTTGTGGGCCGGTTTCGATTTCAATGCAGTCGAGCTTCTTGCTTGCTGTGTCGTTCATGATTCCAGATTCAGTGTCTTGAGCGCCTGAAAGAGGGCGCGATAATGTTTGCGTTGGGGCGTGCTGCCTGGCGGCAAGGACTCATTGTCTTTTTCTTCCTTGCGCGCAGCCCGGATGGTGGCACGAAGCTGCTGTACGTCGGACACTTCGCAGGTTTGAAGGAGTTCCGTGAGCGCGCGGTCATCGCGCAATAGAAGGTCCCGCAAGGCTTCGAGCCGGTGCTGATTGCGGGCTTCTTCACGTGAGCCGTGTGCCCAGGTGTCAAGCTGCCGCCGTATGGCGTCGGCGTCGATGTCGGCGCGCATCAGTTTGCCCACATAATGGATCTGCCTGCGGCGGCCTTCGCGGCTGGTGGTGCGCTGTGCCAGGCGTATTGCGTCGTAGAGCGCTTCAGGCAGCGGCAGCTGACGCAAGCGTTCCGGGGAAAGGTCCACCAGTTGCTTACCCAGTTCAGTAAGCGCGAGCATATCCCGCTTGACCTGAGATTTGCTGGGTCGGTCGTAGAGTGGAGCGGCTTCGCCGTCTTCTGGCGAGAGAGGAGGAGTCTGAGGCATGGACTGAATACAATACGCGTTTTCAGCAGCTATGATAACCGTGAAGACCTTGGGCTTGCTGGCCTGCGTTTCCCGGTCTCCTGCGGGGCCTCCGGCTCCACGATCCATTTACAGAAGAGCATCAATGAGCGAACACAGTGCATCATCCCTGCGTATCCCGGAACAGCAGGCGATCTTCCGCGAACTTGTCGCCGACGCCCTCGCGCACGCGCGCAAGTTGGGCGCGAGCGACGCCGTTGCCGAAGTGTCCGAGAGCAAGGGGCTGGTGGTGTCGGCGCGTTCCAATGATATTGAAACGATAGAACAAACACGAGATCGTTCACTGGATGTGACGGTATATGCGGGGCAGAGCCGAGGGTCGGCCTCCACCTCCGATTTTTCGGCGCAGGCATTGCGGGAAACGGTTGAAGCCGCTTGGCATATTGCCCGTTACACTGCGGCAGACGATTGCGCCGGCCTGCCCGACGCTGATCGCCTGGCCACCGGGCCACATGCCGATCTTCAGCTGCATCATCCCTGGGATCTGTCCTCTGACAAGGCCGCAGCGCTGGCCCTGCAGGCCGAGCAGGCGGCAAGGGATGTCAGCCCCCTGATCACCAACACAGACGGCGCTTCGGTCGATACCTTCGAAGGTCATTTCGTGATGGGCAATAGCGCAGGCTTCGTGGGGGGCTACCCATACAGTCGCCACAACATTTCCGTATCGCCCATCGCCGGCAAGGGCAACGCCATGCAGCGCGATTACTGGTACAGCGCCGCCCGCGACTGGCGTGTGTTGGCCGACCCTGCCGCCGTGGGGCGCTATGCGGCGCAGCGCACGTTGGCACGGCTCTCGGCCCGGCGCATCAAGACCGGGCGCTTTCCTGTGCTGTTCGAAGCGCCGCTGGCCGTTGGCTTGATCGGCTCACTGGTGCACGCGGTCAGCGGCGGGGCGCTGTACCGCAAGGCCAGCTTTCTGCTGGACGCCGCAGGCCGCCAGGTGATGGCCGACCATCTCGATCTTTACGAGAATCCGTGGGTGTCGGCTGGGGCGGGCAGCGGTCTCTTTGATTCCGAAGGGGTGAGCACCGCCCCGCGTTCCGTGGTTACCGGCGGGGTGCTGCAAGGCTACTTCCTTTCCAGCTATACCGGCCGCAAGCTGGGCCTGCCTACGACGGGCAATGCTGGCGGTTCGCACAACCTGGAACTGCGTTCCAGGCTCACTCGTGGCGGCGATGACCTTGATGCCATGCTGAGCAAGATGGGCACCGGTCTGCTCGTTACCGAACTGATAGGGCAGGGGGTGAACTACGTCACCGGTGATTACTCACGCGGTGCGTTCGGGTATTGGGTCGAGAATGGCGAGATCCAGCACGCGGTGCAGGAAATCACGATTGCGGGCAATCTGGCTGATATGTTGCGGCAGATCGTGGCGGTCGGCGACGACGCCATGACCCGTGGCGCCAAGCGCAGTGGGTCAGTGCTGATTGAGCAGATGTCGATTGCGGGCGCCTGAATGGCGGGCGTACGCTGTGGCGGTGATGTGTTCACGCATACACAAATGGGCAGCTGAGGTGTAGTATCTGGTCACAGGCGGAAACCTCTGAGTTTGCGTCGCCTGAACACACCACGATCAAACCTTGATCAAAGGGATGCAGGAATAGGAGATCAATCAATGCAGCGTCGCTCATTTCTCAAGAAAGCCGGAATCGGCGCGGTGGCCAGCACGGCTGCCATCGGCGCCCCGGTGTTTGCCCAGAGTAACCCCAAGATCAGCTGGAAAATGACTTCCACCTACGGGCCTTCTCTGCCACCGCTGTTCAGCACGGCACAGATGTTCTGCGATGCCATCAGCGAAGCCACTGATGGCAACTTTTCCATCAGGCTGTATCCGGGCGGGGAAATCGTGCCGGGGTTCGAAGTCATGGAAGCCGTCGGCAACCGCACGGTGGAATGTGGTCAGACTGCTTCCTATTATTACTACGGCAAAGACCCATCTTTCTGCTTCGACACGGCAGTCCCCTTCGGCCTCAACGCCCGTCAGATGTACGCATGGATGTACGAAGGCGAAGGTATGGCGCTGATGCGCGAACTGTTTGCCGAGCGCAATATCATCAACTTCCCGCTCGGTAATACCGGGACGCAGATGGGCGGCTGGTATCGCAAGGAAATCAATTCCGTGGCTGACCTGCAGGGTCTGAAGATGCGCACGGCGGGTTTTGCGGGTGAGGTGCTTGCGCGCATGGGGGTGATCCCCCAGCAGATTCCCCCAGGTGACATATACCCCTCGCTCGAAAAGGGGACACTTGATGCGGTGGAATTCGTCGGTCCGGTCGATGACGAAAAGCTGGGTTTCCAGAAGGTCGCCAAATACTACTACGCTCCTGGCTGGTGGGAAGGCGGTGCCCAGGTTTCGCTCTATGTGAACGATAGTGCCTACAACGAATTGCCCAAGTCCTATCAAAGGCTGATCGACATGTCTTCGCGCGCGGCGGGCAGCAAGATGGTCGGCGATTACGACGCTCACAACCCCGATGCCCTGCGCCGCCTTATAGCGTCGGGCGCCGTATTGCGCACCTTCCCGCGCGATGTCATGGACGCTTCCTTCAAGACGTCCAACGAACTCTTCAAAGAGTTCGGCGACAAAGACGCCCGCTTCAAGAAGATTCATGACAGCTACATGGGCTTCCGCGACAGCCTCGTGCCTTGGTTCCGTGTGGCCGAAGGCGCATTCGATAACTACCTGGCTCAGGCGCTGGCCGCTCAGAAGCGTTAGGCTGTCGGCTTTACCCGGCCTCATGCAGGTCGGGTCGATAGGCTTTTGGCTCTCATACAACCACCCTTCGGGGTGGTTTTTGTGTTATTATTCAGGGCTTTTCCGGGTAAAGGTACCGTTTTTTTTTCGCACGGGCGGGTGATAACGCTTTGGCGATGTACCGATGCTGCGGAATAAGGCTCGTCACTGCGGATGTCCCGCCGGGCCAATTTTCTTGTAATTAGGAACCATCATGAAGACCTTTGTGGCCAAGCCGCATGAAGTCAAGCGTGACTGGTACGTGATCGACGCGAAGGGCAAGGTCCTCGGGCGTGTGGCCAGCGAAGTCGCACTCCGTCTGCGCGGTAAACACAAGCCAGAATTCACTCCCCACGTTGACACCGGCGACTACATCGTCGTGATCAACGCCGCCGACATCGTCGTTTCCGGCAATAAGGCGCTTGACAAGAAGTACTATCGTCACTCGGGCTACCCGGGCGGTATCACCGAAACGAACTTCGAGAAAATGCAGCAGCGTTTTCCCGGGCGTGCGCTCCAGAAAGCCGTCAAGGGCATGTTGCCCAAGGGGCCCCTGGGTTACGCCATGGCCAAGAAGCTCAAGGTCTACGCAGGTGCCGAACATCCGCACACCGCGCAGCAGCCCAAAGCTCTGGAAATCTAAGGATAGGTCATGATCGGTAATTGGAACTATGGCACCGGCCGCCGCAAGACTTCGGTCGCCCGGGTGTTCATGAAGAAAGGGTCGGGCAATATCGTCGTGAACGGTAAGCCCGTGGATGAATACTTCGCCCGTGAGACCGGCCGCATGATCGTGCGCCAGCCTCTCGTGCTGACCAGCCATGCTGAATCGTTTGATTTCCATATCAACGTTCATGGCGGCGGTGAAAGCGGCCAGGCAGGTGCAGTGCGTCACGGCATCACCCGCGCCCTCATCGACTACGACGAAACGCTCAAGCCCGCACTGAAGCAGGCCGGCCTCGTCACGCGCGATGCTCGCGAAGTGGAACGCAAGAAGGTCGGTTTCCACAAGGCGCGTCGCCGCAAGCAGTTCAGCAAGCGCTGATTCCCTGCTTCGGGCCTCGTGTCCCTGTTTTACAGAACCCCCGGCCTCGTCCGGGGGTTTTGCCCATTGGGCTGTAAAATAGGATAAATGGGATAAATGGGGTCAGACCACGATTTCCCCGTTTATCTCCATTCCCAGAAAGTCCGGATGAATTGGGGAAATCGTGGTCTGACCCCATTTATCTTTTTATTTCTTTTTATTTTCAGGAATTGCCATGGCAACGGCTGCAGATACCCGCATCAAGGTTGGAATTGTCGGAGGGACCGGCTACACGGGCGTGGAACTGCTGCGCTTGCTGTCCCAGCATCCCAACGTAGAGTTGCGTGCGATCACATCGCGCAAGGAAGACGGTATGCCCGTCGCCGAAATGTATCCTAGCTTGCGCGGCCGTGTAGACCTGAAATTTCAAGTGCCTGATGCAGCCGGCCTTGAGCACTGCGATGTCGTTTTTTTCGCGACACCCCACGGGGTGGCCATGAGCCAGGCGCAGGCGCTGCTTGCTGCAGGGGTTCGTATCATCGACCTGGCAGCCGATTTCCGCTTGCAGGACACGGCTGTCTTCGAGCGCTGGTACAAGATGCCTCATGCCTGCCCGGATGTTCTCAAGGAATCCGCATACGGCCTCGTCGAACTCAACCGTGAAGGTGTCGCCAGCGCACGGGTGGTGGGCAACCCCGGGTGCTACCCCACAACAGTGCTGTTGGGGCTGGCCCCATTGTTCCAGGGTGATGCGCCACTTATCGATACCGGCCATATCGTTGCCGATTGCAAATCAGGGGTATCGGGTGCGGGCCGCAAGGCCGAAGTCGCAACCTTGTTTTCCGAAGCCAGCGACAACTTCAAGGCGTACGGGGTCATGGGTCATCGCCATCACCCTGAAATTTCCGAGCAACTTGAGCAGCTGGCGGGCAAGCCTGTAGGGCTGACATTCACCCCCCATCTGGTGCCCATGATCCGGGGCATGTTCTCCACGCTTTACATGCGCATTCTGCCTTCGGCGCTTGACGTTGATTTCCAGGCGCTTTATGAGCAGCGCTACGCTGACGAACCTTTTGTCGACGTCATGCCGGCGGGTAGCCTTCCTGAAACCCGCAGTGTTCGTGCCTCGAATTTCCTGCGCATTGCCGTGCACCGTCCTGACGGCGGCGATCAGCTTGTCGTCCTTGTCGTGCAAGACAATCTCGTGAAGGGCGCCTCGGGTCAGGCGATCCAGAACATGAACCTGATGTTCGGCCTGCCGGAAACCACCGGCCTGGGACACGTGGCGGTTCTGCCCTGATCTTCCGGTCACGGAAAGCGGAACTTCGGCTGCCGAATCTGGTCTGTATGCTCTATGGAGCAGCCGCAGGAACTCGATCGCACGGCCCGGGGCAACGCTTCGGGCGTGACGCAGCAAGGCGGGCCGGGCGGTCAGAGCTCGGCCTGGGGGCGCATGTTAGGCGCCCTGGCCATATTCATCTGCGGCCTGGCAGCGGGCGCGGTGGTGCTGCATTTCGGCATAGAGCGTCCGGCACTCGAAACCGCGAGAGCCCGCACATTGCAGTACGAGCATGATCTGGCCGCTGCGCGTGGCCAACTGGACGAAGCCATGAATGCCATGGCCGCTTTTGAAGGCAGGCTTGCCGTTGAAGAAAGCACGCGCCGGGGCCTGGAAAAAAGCTTGCGCTCGGTGCAGTCGGAACTCGGCCAGGCGCAGGACACCATCGCCTTTTACGAGCAGCTCATGCCCCCAGGACCCAAGGGCGCTGTCAGCGTGCGTGCCCTTGATATCGAGAGGGCAGGCCCCAATCTGAGATATAGGGTGCTGTTGATGCGCAGCGGCTCCAACGGCGAG
>JBAYOJ010000044.1:0-11515 GCA_041678385.1 Burkholderiaceae bacterium
CGTGGCCTGCCCGGGTTCAGTCAGCGGCGCCAATCGGGCAGCCTGGGCTCCGGTGTGATCGTGCGTGGTGAAGGCTACATCCTGACAAACTACCATGTGGTCGAAGCAGCGGATTCAATCCGGGTTGCATTGAGCGATGGGCGCGAGGCGGATGCCCGGGTGGTGGGTGCCGACCCCGAGACCGATCTGGCTGTGCTGAAGATAAATCTGCCCAAGCTGCAGGCCATCGATTTTGACCAGGACGAGCGTCTCCGGGTGGGAGATGTGGTTCTGGCCATTGGGAATCCGTTTGGGGTGGGGCAGACAACCACGTTGGGCATAGTGTCAGCGCTTGGTCGCAATCGCCTGGGCATCAATATCTACGAAAACTTCATTCAGACCGATGCCGCCATCAATCCTGGCAATTCGGGTGGTGCGCTGGTGGATGCCAACGGTCGCCTTGTGGGCATCAATACGGCGATTTATTCAGAGACGGGCGGGTCCTTGGGTATTGGTTTTGCCATTCCGGCGAAAAGTGCGGAAACCATTCTTGAAGAGATCATCCGTTCAGGGAAGGTCAGCCGGGGGTGGCTGGGTGTTGAGCCGCAGGACATTACTCCTGAACTCATGCGGGCCTTTGGTTTGAAGCGCAAGGAAGGCACGATTGTGGCCAGTGTGCTGCGAGGCAGCCCGGCGCAGAAGGCGGGCCTGCGGGTGGGCGATATTGTGCTGACCATAGGCGATGTGGAGCTACAGGATTCCATCGGTTTCCTGAATGCTATCGCGCCACTCAAGCCTGGTGCGTCGGTGACGCTGACTGTGCTGCGTGATGGTCGGCAGCAGCAGGTGAAGGGGGTGGTGGGGGAACGGCCCTCGGGGAACCGGCGTCGTTGAGTTATTTGGTCGGCCGTGGATGTCTGAGTTCTTCCGTCGGCTGCAACGTGTAGCGGGTGACGGGCAAAGCTTCCGGGGTCCGCTGCGCGGACTTCCCTTGTCGCCACGCCGGACGGGGCGGGCGCAAAACTCGCGCAATCGGACAGCCCCCGGCTGTCCGAAAACGTCGCGCTCAGACAGTTGCGCCCTTGCCTCCCCGTCCGACGCGCCGCCTGCGGCCCTGCAGAATGGCCCGTCCCCCGCTACACGCCGCAGCCTTGTGGTTGTGGAATGCTGCGGGCCAGAGTTTTTGCGCGTATTACAACGCTGAAGGGTTGGGGTGGATAACACCTCGGGCGCAGGCCAGCAATGAACTGGCAGGCGTGGGTGGAGCGCAGTCGTTGCGAGCGCCTTCGAGGCCGCCGAGGCGCAAGTATCGGGCAGAGAAACCAGGCCGCTGTTGTCTGAGCATGAGCCCGTAGTCCGGGGGACTGCGGGCCGTGCGAGTTCAGCGGCCGCTCTGCCCGATGCTGGAGCCGAGGGTAGCCCGTAGGGCCGGGTGAGGGCGCCGCAGCGACTGCGCTCCGCCCGCGCCCTTAAGGACTCAGATCACTGTGGAATGTAGACGCCGAAAAAGATTATGCACGGGCCATAGCCGCATCAAACGTCGTTGCGAGCTTCCGGGCTGCGTTCCTCGGAGTCTTCCGGCTCGGCTTCCCGCTTGCGAGCCATGGATGCCGCCAACAGAATGCCGACTTCGTAAAGCAGGCAGAGCGGCACCGCCAGCATGAACTGGCTGAGGACATCGGGGGGGGTGACGACCGCGGCAATGATGAAGGCGCCGACAATAACGTAGCCGCGGATCTCGCGCAGCTTTTGCACGCTTACGACACCGGTGCTGGCCAGTACTACCACCGCTACCGGGACTTCGAACGTGACGCCAAAGGCGATGAACATCGTCATCACGAAGTTCAGATAAGCTTCGATATCGGGCGCGGGGGTGATCGATTCAGGCGCGAAACCTGCAATGAAATGGAAAACTGTGCGGAACACCACAAAGTAACAGAACGCCATGCCAGCCATGAACAACGCCGTACTGGAGGCGATCAAGGGCAGGGCCAGACGTTTTTCATGGGTGTACAGGCCGGGCGCCACAAACGCCCACGCCTGATACAGCACCAGAGGCAGGCCGATCAGGAAGGCGGCCAGCAATGTGACCTTGACGGGCACCATGAAGGGGGTGATCACGCCTGTGGCGATCATGCGCGTGCCTTGCGGCAATGAAGCCAGCATGGGCTGGGCCAGGAGGTCGTAAATGGCGGACGGGCCCGGATAGAGGAACAGGACCACAAATATGGCCAGTACCCCGCCTACCGCCTTGAGCAGGCGGGAACGCAGCTCGACCAGGTGCGAGATGAAGGTGTCCTGGGATGCTTCTTCCTGTGTCACGTTGGTGTACCCGATTGTTCTGCGGTTTTACGCTCATCGCCCGGATTGTGTTCCAGGATGCCGGCGGCTGGGGGCTCGGGATCTGCCTTGGGTGTTCCGGCGATTTCCTGACGGGCCTGTTTCATCAGGCCGTCAACGGAAGCGGAGGCTTCATTCAGGCTGTCGCGGGCTTCGGCCAGCGGTTCTTGAAGGCTGGCAGAAGCTTCCTTCATGGACGCCTGCAGCGACTGCGAGGCATCGTCCATTTGTTTTTTAAGCTTGTTGACTTCGTCGAGGTCGATTTCGCGCTGAATGTCGGTTTTGACATCGGACACGTAGCGCTGGGCACGCCCGAGCAGATGCCCGACCGTACGGGCCACCTTGGGGAGCCGTTCGGGGCCGATCACGATCAGCGCCACGACGCCGATCAACATGAGCTCGGTGAAACTGACGTCGAACATGATCAGGCGTCAGTTTTTTCTTTGGCCTGGACGTCGATGGTTTCCTCGCTGCTGCTGCGTTGCGTCACCGCTTCAGGCTTGGAATCTTCCTGGGCGCCTTCGCCCATGCCCTTCTTGAAGCCGCGCACTGCGCCGCCGAGGTCTTCACCCATATTGCGCAATTTCTTGGTGCCGAAAACCAGTGCAACGATGACCAGGACGATCAACCAGTGCCATATGCTGAAGCTGCCCATTGTGTTTCTCCGTCAGGCGGCGGGTGCCGCACGTTTGTTCCAGGGGCGCGGGCCCCCGAGGATATGAAAATGCAGGTGGTCGACTTCCTGACCGCCTTCCTGGCCGGTATTCACGACGAGGCGAAAACCGCCATCATGGCCGGGTGTGCAACCGTTGTCAAAGGCCAGTTTCTGCACCAGCACCATCATTTTACCCAACCATGCGGCGTCTTCGCTCGTTATATCGGCAAGCGATCTGACATGCCGCCGCGGTATGAGCAGCAGGTGCGTCGGCGCGGCCGGGTTGATGTCATGGAAGGCGATGAAGTCGTCGTCTTCGTGGACCTTTTTTGCCGGGAGCTCCCCGGCTGCTATCTTGCAGAAAATACAGTTGTCACTCATGGTGCACGGCTCGTTATCAGGATTGGGGGCGCGCGGCTTTTTCAGCCAGACCAGATACGCCTTCGCGTCGCGCCAGTTCGTTCAGGATCTGTTCAGGACGTACTCCATAATAGGCCAGTGCGACCAGACTGTGAAACCATAAATCAGCGGTTTCGGCCACAATGCGTTCAGGGTCGCGATCTTTGGCCGCCATGACCAGTTCAGTGGCTTCTTCGCCGATCTTTTTCAAGAAGGCGTCAGGGCCACGCTGGTACAGCTTGCTTACGTAGGAATCGGCCAGCAAATGCCCGCCGTTGGCCGGCAGGCGTGTTTCCAGCGTGTCGGCCAGGCGGTTCAGAATGGAATCGTCGACAGTCATTTGTAGATGTGCTCCGGGTCCTTGAGTACCGGGTCGACATTGACCCAGGTGGTTTGGGTGCCGGTTTCCAGGCGCTGAAAAAAGCAGCTGCGCCGCCCCGTATGGCAGGCAATGCCGCCTTCCTGTTCGACCTTGAGCAGGATGACATCGTTGTCGCAATCAAGGCGGATTTCGCGTATGCGTTGGTAATGGCCGGATTCTTCGCCTTTGCGCCACAGCCGCTGCCGCGAACGCGACCAGTACACGGCACGGCCTGCCTGGGCTGTTTCCGCCAGCGCTTCTGCGTTCATCCAGGCCACCATGAGGATGGTGCCGTCGGTGGCATCCTGGGCGATGGCCGGGATCAGGCCCTGCGAATCAAACCGGACCTGCTGCAACCAGTCGGGCAAGGCAGTCATACCGGCATTCTTACTTTGACACCCTGGGCGGCAAGAAATTCCTTGGCCTGCCTGACGGTGTATTCGCCATAATGGAAGATGCTGGCGGCCAGCACCGCGCTGGCGCCGCCCTTGATCACGCCGTCGGCCAGATGCTGAAGGTTGCCTACGCCGCCCGATGCAATGACGGGTACCGGCACCGCGTCAGATACGGCCCGGGTCAGTTCAAGGTCGAAACCCGACTTTGTTCCATCGCGGTCCATGCTGGTGAGCAACAACTCGCCAGCGCCGTATTCGGCCATCTTGCGTGCCCATTCAATGGCATCCAGACCGGTTGCTCGCCGCCCGCCGTGGGTGTGGACTTCCCACCGGGCAGGTTCGCCTTCCGCCGACACACGGCGCGCATCAATGGCGACCACGATGCATTGTGAGCCGTGGTGGTCGGTGGCCTGACGGACCAGATCGGGGTTGCTCACGGCAGCGCTGTTGATGGAGACCTTGTCTGCGCCCGCATTGAGCAGGCGCTGCACGTCGGCCACTTGCCTGACCCCGCCGCCCACCGTCAGCGGGATGAAGATCTCGCTGGCTACGGCTTCGATGATGGGCAGGATCAGGTCGCGGTCTTCGCTGGTGGCCGTGATATCGAGAAAGGTCAGTTCATCGGCGCCTTGCTCGTTATATCGGCGCGCAATCTCGACGGGATCGCCGGCATCGACCAGTTCGACAAAGTTGACGCCCTTGACGACGCGCCCGGCGGTGACGTCCAGACAGGGAATGATGCGGCAGCAGAGTTCGCTTTGCCCAGCGAGAGGGGATGGGTTCGTGTTGCTCATGATGCGGTCAATTCGTCGGCGCGCGCCTGGGCGGCTGCGAAATCCAGCGTGCCTTCGTAAATGCTGCGGCCCAGAATGGCGCCTTCTACGCCTTCGCTTTCAACCGCGCAAAGAGCTTCGATGTCGCGGAGGTCGGTCACGCCGCCCGACGCGATGACGGGGATGTCGACGCTTTGGGCCAAGCGTACCGTGGCTTCGATGTTCACACCGCTGAGCATGCCATCGCGGCCAATATCGGTGTAAATGATGGATTCAACGCCGTAGTCCTCGAACTTGCGGGCGAGATCCTGGACATCATGGCGGGTGAGCTTGCTCCAGCCATCAGTGGCCACTTTACCGTCGCGGGCGTCCAGGCCGACGATGATATTGCCTGGGAAGGCGCTGCAAGCATCGCGCAGGAAACCGGGATCCTTGACGGCAGCGGTGCCGATGATCACGTAGGAAATACCGTTGTCGAGATAGCGCTCAATGGTGTCGAGATCACGGATGCCGCCGCCGATCTGCACCGGGATGTCGTCCTGGACGGCGTCGATGATCGCCTTGATTGCAGCTTCGTTCTTGGGCTTGCCGGCGACGGCGCCGTTCAGGTCGACCAGATGCAGGCGACGGGCGCCCTGGTCGAGCCATTGTTGGGCCATGATGGCGGGAGTGTCGGAAAAGATTGTGACATCATCCAGGTCACCCTGGCGGAGGCGTACACAGCGCCCGTCTTTGAGGTCGATGGCGGGAATCAGTAGCATGATGGTTCAGCCGTTAAGAAGCGTAGGTATAGGGTTTGAGGGTTCTGCCGTCACATTGGCTGGTGTGGCGTCGGGAAGGGGCGAGGCCTGGCGCCCAGGGGCGCGATCAGGGCTGCCATGCGGCAAAATTTCGATAAAGCCTGATGCCATGGTCGGCACTTTTTTCCGGATGAAACTGCACCGCGAAAATGTTATCTGTTGCGATGGCGCAGGTAAAGCGCTGCCCGTACTGACTAACCCCAACTGTGAGGGCAGGGTCGCCCGGTACGACGAAATAGCTATGCACGAAATAAAAGGGTGTGCGATCCGGAATGCCAGCCCATAAGGCGTGGGGGGCCGTCTGTTCCACGGCATTCCAGCCCATGTGCGGGACTTTCAGACGGGTGCCTGGCGCCGTATTGGCATCGGGCAAGCCCATCGTGCTGGCGCCTGTTGGGTGGCCGGCCGATGGCTGCGCTGTGGCGTATTGCGGGCCGGCGAAGCGACGCACCGAACCGGGCAGAATGTCCAGGCAGCGCACGTCGCCTTCTTCGCTGCGTGAAAACAGCATCTGTTCGCCGACGCACACGCCCAGCAGGGGTTTTTCGCGGGCGGCACGGATGACAGCGTCACGCAGCCCCGAGGCTTGGAGAATGCGCATGCAGTCCGGCATGGCTCCCTGGCCGGGAAAGACCACCCGTGAAGCCCGCAAAATCTGTTCGGGCGTGTTGCAGACGCGGATGTCGGCAGCGGGCGCGGCGACGTGCAGTGCACGCGCCACAGAATGAAAGTTGCCCATCCCGTAATCGACGATGGCAATGGTATTCAAGATATTCTTCCGCAGCGCAGGGTTGGGTTCAGAGTACGCCCTTGGTCGAAGGAATGACGCCTTCGCTGCGAGGGTCGAGTTCGACTGCCATGCGCAGGGCGCGTCCGAATGCCTTGAAGACGGTCTCGCACTGGTGGTGTGCGTTTTCGCCCTTGAGGTTGTCGATGTGCAGCGTGGCCTGGGCATGATTCACGAAACCCTGGAAGAACTCGCGGGCCAGGTCGACATCAAAGCGCCCGATATGGGAACGTACGTAAGGGACATCGTAAAACAGGCCGGGCCTGCCGGAAAAGTCGATGACCACGCGGGAGAGGGCTTCGTCCAGCGGTACATAGGAATGGCCATAGCGGCGCATGCCGGCCTTGTTGCCAACGGCGGCAGCGAAGGCCTGGCCCAGCGTGATGCCTACATCTTCCACAGAGTGGTGATCGTCGATGTGGACGTCGCCGTCGCAGTGGATGTCGAGGTCGATCAGCCCATGGCGGGCGATCTGGTCCAGCATGTGGTCCAGGAAGGGCACGCCGGTATTGATACTTTGGCGGCCCGTGCCATCGATGTTGATGGCCACACGGACACGGGTTTCTTGGGTGTTGCGGGTAATGTCGGCAGTACGCATGTCAGGCTTGGGTGTCGATGGATTCGAGACGGTATTCGGCGCTGGCGGCGTGCGCCTGCAGGCCCTCGCTGCGGGCGAGGGTCGCCGCAATGCGGCCGAGTGTCTGAGCGCCGGCCTGCGACACTTGTATCAGGCTGGAGCGCTTTTGAAAATCGTAAACGCCCAGAGGCGATGAGAATCGGGCGGTGCGGGCGGTGGGCAGCACGTGATTGGGCCCGGCGCAGTAATCGCCTAAGGATTCGGACGTATACGAGCCAAGAAAGATAGCGCCGGCGTGGCGGATGCGCTCGGCCCAGCGCTCGGGTTCGGTGGTGGAGATTTCGAGGTGTTCGGGAGCGATTTCGTTGGCGATATCGCAGGCTTCTTCGAGGCTGCGCACCTTGATGAGGGCGCCGCGGTTTGACAGGCTGGTGCGCAGAATGTCGGCGCGTGTCATGGTGGGCAGCAGGCGTTCTATGGATTGCTGCACGGCATCCAGATAGGCAGCGTCAGGACAGAGCAGAATGGCTTGTGCCATTTCGTCGTGTTCGGCCTGGGAGAACAGGTCCATGGCCACCCAGTCGGCCGGTGTACTGCCGTCGCAGATGACCAGGATTTCGCTCGGACCGGCGATCATGTCGATGCCGACGGTACCGAACACGCGACGCTTGGCGGCCGCCACATAGGCATTGCCGGGGCCGACGATTTTATCCACCGGCGAGATGGAATCGGTGCCATAGGCCAGGGCGCCGACAGCCTGGGCACCGCCTATGCCCCAGACGCGGTCTACACCGCCGATAGCTGCGGCGGCCAGGACTGTGGGGTTGCGCACGCCATCAGGCGTGGGGGTGACCATGATGACTTCGGGCACGCCGGCGACTTTGGCAGGGACTGCATTCATGAGCACCGACGACGGATAGGCTGCCTTCCCGCCTGGAACATACAGGCCAACGCGATCCAGGGGCGTGATCTTCTGGCCCAGCACAGTGCCGTCGTCTTCGGTGTAAGACCAGCTTGCCGTGACTTGATGGTCGTGATAGCGCCGGATGCGCTCGGCGGCGGCCTCGAGGGCGCCACGCTGTTCTTTCGGCAGGGCATCCAGCGCAGACAGCCATTCCTTGCGCTCGATTTCGAGCGCTGTAACGGAATCAGCCTGGACCCGGTCGAAGCGGCGCGTGTATTCGAGCACGGCGCTGTCACCCTCGGCGCGTACGCGGGCGAGAATTTCGGCGGTTGCGCGTTCTATGGACTCGTCCAGGGAGGCGTCATAGGCCAGCAGGCGGCGCAGATCGGGCTGGAAGCCGGGGTTAGCGGTGTCGAGGCGATTGATGGAAGGCATGAGGTACTTTATGTTGTTGCGAGGCGTACCAAGTACGCAGCTTTACATCTTACAGTGTATCCGGTATTGCGCTGCGCCATTTTCGCATGCGTCAGCTAAGCGCCTGAAGCCTGGGCAAAGGCATCCAGCAGGGGCTTGAGCGCCGGCCCGCGCGTCTTGAGCGCAGCACGGTTCACAATCAGGCGCGACGAGATCTGGGCTACATCCTCGACAGCGACCAGATGGTTGGCCTTAAGCGTGTTGCCGGTGGAAACGAGGTCCACGATGGCGTCGGCCAAGCCCACCAGGGGCGCGAGTTCCATGGAACCATAGAGCTTGATGAGGTCGACGTGTACCCCTTTCCCCGCGAAGTGTTCACGGGCCGCACGCAGATACTTCGTGGCCACGCGCAGGCGTGCACCCTGATGTACCGCTGCCTGATAGTCGAAGCCTTCGCGCACCGCCACGCACAGGCGGCAGCGGGCGATGTTCAGGTCGATAGGCTGATACAGGCCGCCGGGGTGCGAAGCAGTGTGCTCGTAGAGCACATCACGCCCGGTGATGCCGAAATCCGCAGCCCCATACTGTACATAGGTGGGCACGTCGGTGGCTCGTACGATGATGATGCGCAGATCGGGGCGGGTGGTATCCAGGATGAGCTTGCGGGATTTTTCCGGATCATCCTTCACTTCGACGCCGGCAGCTTCCAGCAGGGGGACGGTTTCCTCGAAGATGCGCCCTTTGGACAAGGCAAGGGTCAGAGGGGAAGCAGGGCTGATAGAGCTCATGAGGCGTTTCCGGATAGACGTTGGATGTCGGCGCCGAGGGCGCACAGTTTTTCTTCCATGCGTTCGTAGCCGCGGTCAAGATGGTAGATGCGATCCACGATGGTTTCGCCCTGGGCGGCCAGGCCGGCGATTACCAGGCTGGCGGAAGCGCGCAGGTCGGTGGCCATGACGGTGGCGCCCGATAGCGAAGCAACGCCAGTGACAACTGCCGTGTCGCCCTCGACTTCAATCTGCGCGCCCATGCGCGAGAGTTCCGGCGCATGCATGTAGCGATTTTCGAAGATGTTTTCGACGATGACGGACGTGCCCTCGGCGAGCGTGTCAAGGGCCATGAGCTGGGCTTGCATGTCGGTGGGGAAACCAGGGTATTCGAGTGTGCGGAAGCTGGTGGCCTTGGGCCGGCTATGCATTTGCGCCCGGATCCAGTCGTGGCCTTCTTCGATCTCTACGCCGGCTTCGCGCAGCTTGTCGAGAATGGCGCCCATGGCCTGAGGCGCGGCCTGGCGAAGCACAATGTCGCCGCCTGACGCGCCGACGGCGCACAGGAAGGTGCCTGCTTCGATGCGGTCGGGGGCGATGTGATGGGTGGCACCATGCAGGCGTTCCACACCATCGATGATGATGCGGTCTGTGCCGTGGCCTTGGATACGGGCCCCCATCTTGATCAGCAGTTCGGCCAGATCCACGACTTCTGGTTCGCGCGCTGCGTTTTCCAGGACGCTGCGCCCGTCGGCCAGGACGGCGGCCATCATCAGATTTTCGGTACCGGTGACCGTCACCATGTCAGTGCGTATGGTCGTGCCTTTCAGGCGCTGCGCGCGGGCGACCACGTAGCCGTGCTCAATCTGGATTTCGGCGCCCATGGCGGCCAGCCCCTTGATGTGCTGGTCGACCGGCCGCTGGCCAATGGCGCAGCCGCCGGGCAGGCTGACGCGGGCCTCGCCAAAGCGCGCCAGCAAGGGGCCGAGTACCAGGATGGAGGCCCGCATGGTTTTGACCAGGTCGTATGGGGCCTCGATGCTGTTGACCTGCGAGGCATCCAGCTCGACACGATGGCTGCTGCCATTGCGATACTTCACACCCAGGCGTTCCAGCAGGCGCAGGGTGGTGCCGATATCGCGCAGCTTGGGCACGTTTTCCAGTACCAGCGTGTCGGGCGTGAGCAGGCTGGCGCACAATATGGGTAGGGCGGCATTCTTGGCGCCTGATACGGCGATCTCACCCTTGAGGCGGCGGCCACCCCGGATAAGCAGTTTATCCATTGGTTTCCGCCTGGAATTCGGCGGGTGTGAGGGTACGCATGGACAGGGCGTGAATCTCGGCCTTCATGCGCTCGCCCAAGGCCGCATAGACGAGCTGGTGGCGGGCGATCATGCGTTTGCCTTCAAAGGCCTGGCTCACGATCAACGCTTCGAAGTGCGAGCCGTCGCCAACGACCTGAAGCACTTCACAGTCGAGATTGTCGGCAATGTACTGACGTACGGTGTCGGGAGTGGGCAACATGGTTCAATTCCGGAGTTTGTAACCCCTTGCCAGCAGGCTCAGGGTGTAAAGAGACAGGCAGATGAATACCAGGGATACCACCGCCAGGCTATGCCATGGCGATACGTCCGAGGCATCGAAGAAGCCGTGACGAAAGCCGTCTATCATGTAGAAGACGGGGTTCCAGTGGGAAACGGCCTGCCAGAAGGGCGGCAGGCTGTGTATCGAGTAGAAGACGCCAGACAGAAAGGTGGCAGGCATGATCAGGAAGTTTTGAAAGGCTGCGAGCTGATCGAATTTTTCGGACCACAAGCCGGCAATGATGCCCAGGTTGCCCATGATCCCGCAGGACAATACCGCAAAGACGATCAGCCAACCTGCATTGTGCACAGGCAGGTCGATGAACAGCAGGGCGACCAGCCAGATGCCGATGCCGCAACAGATGCCGCGGGCCACCGAAGCCAGCAGATACGCGCCGTAGATTTCCAGGTGAGACAGCGGCGGCAGCAGGATGAACACCAGGTTGCCCGTAATGCGGCTCTGTATGAGCGACGATGAAGGGTTGGCAAAGGCGTTCTGCAGCATGCTCATCATCATCAGCCCGGGGATCAGGAAAGATGTATAGGGCACGCTGTCGTATACCTGCACGCGGCCTTCGAGCACATGTGCGAAGATCAGCAGGTAGAGCAGGGCGGTGAGCACGGGCGCGGCGACGGTCTGGAAACCGACTTTCCAGAATCGTTGCAGCTCTTTGCGCAGCAGGGTGGGGAAACCCGAACCCATATTTTGCCGTTGCTGGCTGGTAATAGGGTCGCTCATGCCAGCACCTCGGGGATTTCGTTGTGCATGAATCGTACAAAA
>JBAYOJ010000045.1:0-11507 GCA_041678385.1 Burkholderiaceae bacterium
CAAGCTGTAGCGTCTTGCGCTTGCTGTCAAGATGGGAATGGTGATCGTTGATGTGCAGGATGGTCAGTTCCAGCGGTTGCGAGGCTATGGAATGACCGCCACCGCAAGCAGAGAGTATGAACGTACCCAGCAGCGGCGCCGCCAAGCCTAACAGTTTTCGCAATGTTATTGACATGTCCTTGATCCTCAAGCGGCCGGCCGCAGGCGGCCCAGTACCAACATGCCGGCCAGCACCAGCACCGTACCAACTATTTGTAACACAGTGACGGGCTCGTCAAGCAGCCAGGCAGCAAGGAAGAGGACTGAAACCGGGCCTATCATGCCCAATTGCGCCGCCAGGGGGGCGCCGACCCGCGCCACCGCCCACATCACCATGAAGGTGGGCAGAAAGGTATTGAAGACGGCATGAAACAACGATAGTTGATAAACCCCCATCGGCTGCACCAGCCCTTCCCAGCCGCGCAACGTAATGAAGTGGATGATGGCGTAGATCGCCGAGGCGCACATGGCATAGGCGACCAGTCGCGTTGAACCGATGCGCTTCAGCACCTCGCCTGCGCTGATCAGGTAAATTGCATACGTAAAAGCCGAAGCCATCACAAGGCCGGCGCCCAACAGCACGTTGCTGCCTGCAAAGGACAGATCATGAGCGAATGCCAGGAGCACACCCATATAGGACAGCCCCAGCGCGACCCATTGTGCGCCAGTGATGCGTCGTTTCAGGTAGAAGGCTGAAAGTAGCAGAACAAATGTGGGTGACAGGAACAAGATCAACCGCTCCAGCCCGGCTGTGATGTACTGCAGGCCAACGAAATCCAGATAGCTTGATAGGTAATATCCTACGAAACCCAAGCCCAGGACATGAAAGGTGTCACGCCAGCCCATGCGAACTTGCTTGCCCTGGTGAGTGCGCCAGGCCTGCAATGCGGCCACCACCGCAAACAGCGGCAGCGATACCAGCATGCGAAAACCCATGACTGTGAGTGCGTCCACACCGTAGCGGTAAGTAAGTTTTGCGACAATCGCCTTCGCCGAAAAAAGGATGGCGCCCACTACAGCCAGTGCAAACCCCGTCCAGTACCGGCTGTCTGTAGCAGCCCTGCGTACATCAGCCAGCACGCTCATTGGAAGCCCCCCGGCTTGATTCCCGCCAGCATTGACCTGAAGTCAGATTTCGCCAAGGGGGCACCGTCGTCACGACGATCGGCCAATGATGCAAGGACAACCATGAACACTCTCAAATTTAAAAGGTCTCGCCCAACCGACGTTGCCGCTGCACGTCAAGCGCGCAACGTGTATGAGGCAGAAGTCACCGCCGATCGCCAGGGCGTATCGTACAACTGAACAGATGACTAGATTTCAGCCTGAACATTCGCTCGGGGGAGATGCACAAAGAATATGCGTATTGTACGGACATAAGTAGAATGATTCACGTTCGTGAGGGGAAAGGGAAACATCGCGCGATAGTGCTGGGAAAAGGTGGTGCGCCGCGTTGTCGCCTTGACGCCTCAGTCCATTAAAGGTTATAAATCGAGCTTCGTTTTTGAGCCACCTTAGACTGCCCCTCGCAGCAAGAATGGCAGAAACGAAATTTGAAGAAAGCACTTGCATCTGTTTTAAAAAACGTGCTATATTCTTTCTTCTTCAGTTCCCCGATAGCTCAGTCGGTAGAGCGACGGACTGTTAATCCGCAGGTCACAGGTTCGAGCCCTGTTCGGGGAGCCACTGAATACCGAAAGAAATCAAGCCCTTACAGTTAAATCGCTGTAGGGGCTTTTTCTTGTTTATTTAAACTGGCGCCCGCCAGCCACATATCAGTCGTTCTCGCTTCCACCAGGTCGCGGCTAACGCCAATCACGCAAGCCGGCTCTCAGCGTCGGCAACCTAGACATTATGTCTAGGCTCAAGTGTCCTTGCTCAAAAGGAATGCCAGGCGCTCTTGATTCGGGTGCTCTTTGATGTCATGGCGAATGGCGTCAACTAATACGGCGAAGACCTTCTCAGCATCGACATCGTGTTCATCCGCAAGTTCGCGGATGCGATCAGCGCGCTCTTGATAGTAGTTCGGATGGAACTCTTCAACTCCGTTGAGCTGATCGAGTATCTGTAGTGCAAAGGCGTAGTCGTCTTCCATATAGGGTCCATGGTTAGAACGTTGTGATGGAACGCACAACATACCACGGGGCCCGCGCCCAAGCTTGCAAGCAGTTGTCTCGGCAATCAAAAAAATGAAGCCCCGCAGATGGGAGTCTGACGGGGCCTGCTTTGCCAGCCCCCTGGTACCAGCAGAGGGAAGGCGTGCCTAGCTTTGAATTCAGGAAATGGAAGATCGCATGAGCGACTCGCTGGCCAGGACAGTCCTTCGCATCTCTTCGTGTTTATCGTGGAGGGCGAGATATTTTTCCTCGGATTCCACGGCCCGATCAGCCGTTCCGGCAAACGATGCTTGAAGATATTCCTGATACCAGACTGACTCTTTCGCGGTGAGTCCGACGAACAGCACGTTGCCGTCCTCGTCTGTTGATAGTGCTCTGATTTCCGTAAGGTACGCCCGTGCGCCGGGCTGAAGTGTCAACATAGTGCTCCTAGATAAGCTATCCATTGTAGCCGCTGTCCCCTGAGGGTGAGACTCCGCTCGTTTTTGCAGAGCATCGCAGGAGGCCGTGCCGTCACTGCGACATAACGGTTTCCCCATTGATCTCCAGGAACACGACTTCACGGTGTTCCTTGCTTGCCCGGCAGATTACGGGTGCGTCATGCTGTGCGCCCTGTTGGTCTGGTATTTTCAAACCGTCGCCAATACGCCAGGTGAAGCTGATCACCCGGACCGTTTCCCTTTCGGCTTTGTGAGGGATTTCGACTTGTGCTGAGTTCGGAACTGCAGCTGTGATGGCTGCGGCGCATAGGCGGTGAGCCTCTGATACGGTGAGCGTGTTCCCGCCATCCTCACCCGCGCACCCTGCGGCCAGACCAGTCGCTACAAGTACGGTCGCCAGTCGGCTGCCCATGTTCTTCCAGCGTGCTTGATGGAAATTTTCTTGATGCATGCTGCGCCCCCGGCTGCGGTTCCGATACCTTGGGACCCTTTGATCAAGTCGCGCGGCGCGGGGACTTGATCAGAGGGTCCCTTGTATCATATCAGCCGCTGGTCTTGTCAATACACGCAGAATGCGGCAGGGCCGGCACCCCTGAAGATGCCGGCCCTGCCAATGCTACCTATGAGGCTATAGACCTATCAGCTTTTGATCGGGCGGGGCGCAGTGACCTGAGTCATCAGGTCGTGATCCCAATCACCTTCCACGACTACGTGGCCGGCCGCACCCAGTTCGAAGGCTTCGATCAGGTTGTGGTTTACATAGGCGTACACACCAGGCTGCCTGAAGGTGTAGATGGCGGCAGCCGATGCACCACCTGGGATGAACCAGGTTTCGATGTCGCGTACAGGCGTGTTCGCGAACTTGCCAAGCGGCCAGAACCAGTCTGCGTGACCACCGATCAGGTGCGGGCGTGTATCGCGGTTGCACTGCCCGTGGATGAACAGTACCGTTTCGCCTACGTTGGCCTTCAAGGCGCCTTCACCGGTGAGTGCACCGACCTTGCCGTTGAACACCACATGCGTAGGGATGAGGCCGCGCATGGCTTCGGTGGTATCGGCAAAGCTTTCAATCAGGCTGGCGTACTTCTTGTAGTTGCCTTCTTCATCCTTGGGGATGTAGAGATCCTGCTCGCCGATCGTGTAGATGCGGTCGTAATGCAGAGTATTTCCGTAGGCGTCTTTCAAGCCGTCGCGTGGCAGAACCACAAGGGTGCCGTTCATGCCCGTAACGACGTGCCAGGCGACCATGCCTTCCGGGGCGCAGTGGTAGATGAATGCACCAGCCCGGTCGGCCTTGAATCGCAACACAACTTCTTCGCCAGGGTTGACGTTCGTCAGGGATGCACCGCCCAACGCACCGGTGGAACCGTGGAAGTCGATGTTGTGCGGCATATTGTTCGTGGCAGGGTTGACCAGCGTCAGTTCGACATAGTCATTCTGATGCACAACCATGGTCGGGCCGGGCATACTGCCATTGAAGGTCTGTGCCCAGACTGTCGTGCCCTTGTCATCAATGACCATTTCCTTTTCTTCGATGACCATGCGGAATTCGACAATCTTGGGGCCGCCCTTGGCAATTTGATCGTGGGCGTGCACGAGCGGCGGGACGGCGAGGTCGACCTTGACGCGAGGCAGCTTGGAAATTTCTTCAGGCGTATAGGATGTAGTCGGCGGAGGCGTGAGGCCTGCAGGCGACTTGCCTTGGGCTGCCGCCGGAGCCGCTACTGCAGCGACTGCCAATGAACCAGATACAGCGCCAATACCGGCGTTCTTCAAAAATGCACGTCGTTCCATGATGAGGCTCCATAAAAAGGGGCTTAACATTGTTTCTGGTGAAGACCAAGGGATTTTTGTTCTTGGATTCAATCCAGTTCGTCATGGCCCAATTGAAGCATAAAACAAACTGTGTATCTTTGTTCCAGAGCAAACTCACGGGCATCTTGATCTGACGCCGTTGTTAAATATCCCCAGGCAGAGAAGGTCGGATCGGATCGACAAGGTTGATCCGTCCGAATCGCTCGAGAGCGTGGGCGGTCATGTTCAATCAGGATGGATGTGGCTATTTTTAGCGAGCCATGCGACCTTCAATTTCTTCGCGATGCACGTCGTGTGCCACGAAGCCAATATCGCGGTCGGGCATGGCCAGACGAGCCGGATCTTTGAGCGTATTCCGGATGTCCGTCAAGCCACGTTGCCAGTGTTCGCGCATTGAGGCCAGCCCGAACTGGTGATCCTTGTAGTGAAGGTCATAAGGCTCGTTGCGAAAAATAAGATGGACGATGTTGTAGCACTTGGCCGTGCTGACTTCTTGGGCAAGCTGGACGTAGTCGGAGCGCGAGCGTACGTCTTCCGGAATGTCCTGCAGCATGCGCCACATCAGATGGCGCAACTGCTGCGATTGCCGGAAGTGCTCGGTCACGTAGCGTGTGCGGCTGGAATAACGTATATCCTGCATGCGGTCGGACACTTCGCTCATGTTGGTGGGCGCGGCGCCTCTGGCGCTCCAGAGGTCTACCTGAAAGACGAGCGTGTCCCGCAAAGGGCGGCCCTGCAGCACATGGCCCAAGGGCGTGTTGGATACCAGGCCGCCATCCCAATAATATTCGCCATCAATTTCCACGGCGGGAAAAGCGGGTGGCAATGCGCCTGATGCCATGAAGTGCTCTGCGCGCAGCTGGGTTTCATGGTTATCGAAATAAACGAAGTTGCCGTTGCGTACGTTCACGGCGCCCACGGACACATGCAGTTCGCAGGCATTGACGCGGTCAAAGTCGCACATCCGTTCGAGCGTTTCCTTCAGCGCGCTGATGTCGTAATAGCTCGTCTGGGCAGGATCGTTGTGCATGAAGGGCATGACGGGCGCCAGCGTGCGGGGCCGGAAGAACCCGTTCTGGCCATCCATCACTGCCCGGGTGGCATTCATATGGCCAAGCAACTGGCGCGCAGCATCGTTCAGATTGAAGATTGACTGCTCTGTGAAGGGGGGCAGTGCGGTGAACGGTGTATTGGGAAGACAGATGGTTTCCCAGAATTCCCTCAGGCGGTTCAACCGGTGCTCAGGTGCGTTGCCTGCGATGATGGCCGTGTTCAGGGCACCGATGGAAATGCCGGCAAGCCTGTTCAGTGGAATGCCTGCTTCTTGCAGGCCTTCGAACACGCCAGCCTGGTAGGCACCCAGCGCACCTCCCCCTTGCAGGACCAGAGCGATGGATTCATAGGGCGGGAGCTCAAGGGGGGCAGACATGATGGGGATGCCTCAATAGAACCAGGAAGCGGGATGATGGGTCAGTGCCACACCAACGATATACAAGAAAATCGCAATGGCGATTACAGCAGCGATGGCGCGCGATTTTGGTGTGCGCCCCCGCTTGATGGCGATGGTGCCGACACCGATATAGGCAATCAGCAGGACTATCTTGGTGAGTACCCAGGGCTGCGCGGCAGCGGCCCCCAGCATCATGGACAACAGGATTGCGCAGACCAGTAAAACCGTGTCGATCACATGGGGAGTGATCTTCACGACTTTTTTCTGTAGCAAGGCATTTTCAGTGACCGACCAATAGGCGCGGATGACAAAGAAGAGGATGCTGAGTACGGCAGCGGTAACGTGCAGATGCTTGAGGAAAAGATAATTCATGCTTATGTGCCGGTGTCGTTTCTGGAAGAAGGCAGAGGGTCCCCAGTATAGACCCTGACTTTGACCACGCGCCCACGCGCAAGTTTCATCGTTCACGACGAGGGCAAGCTCCGGCCGACAGGCCGGAGTTCTTCACATCAGCGTATGGCAATGCAGCAGTACGCCTCAATCGGCCTTGAGTCCAAGCTTCTTTGCCCGCTTGTGCAGGTTGCTTGAATCCAGGTCCAGCGTACGGGCGGCTTGCGCCCAGTTATGGTCGGCGGCCTGAAGCGCCTGCTCGATAAGGCTGCGTTCGTAGTGCTCAAGGGCAGTTCGCAAAGGACCAGGAGGCCGGCTGCCGGCTGTGTCCGGGCCTGGCTGAACACCTCTGGGATCCGAGTCGGCGCCGTTGGCGGATCTGGCGGTCCGCGCCATCGTGTCAGGGGGTAGATCCAGGTCCAGCAGGTCCGCTGGTAAGGTCAGAATCTGGTCGCGGGAAGCCCCCCGACTTAGCAGCTTGAGGGCCGCCCGGCTGATCACGTGCTCGAGTTCACGTACATTTCCCGGCCAGGGATAGGCGAGCAGAGCTTCTTCCGCCCCATAGGACAGGCGTAGGCCGCGTACCCCCAGACGAGCACGATTGAATTCCAAAAAATGCCCTGCCAGGATCAATGCGTCGCGATCACGATCCCGCAATGGGGGGATATGTACGGGGTAAACCGAGAGACGATGGTAAAGATCAGCCCGGAAACTGCCCTCCAGGGTGTGTTTCTTCAGTTGCCGGTTGGTAGCGGCGATGATACGGACATCGGTTTTGATGGCCGCGTCAGTTCCCAGGCGCTGTATTTCGCCGTTCTGCAGGGCGCGCAGCAACTTGGCCTGCACCGATAAGGGAAGTTCCCCGACTTCATCCAGGAACAGCGTGCCGCCCTGAGCAGCTTCGAAGCGGCCGGCCCTGTCCTGGTTGGCACCCGAGAAGGCGCCTTTTACGTGGCCGAACAACTCGCTTTCAGCCAGGGACTCGGGCAGGGCGGCACAGTTCACATGTACCAGCGGCCTGTCGTGTCTGCGCGAGTGCCGGTGGATACGGCGAGCGAAGAGTTCCTTGCCCACGCCGGTTTCCCCAAGCAACAGCACGGGCAGGTCTGAATCGGCAACGACGTCCAACTCGCGCAACAACTGAGAAACCGCAACGCTGCGTCCGATGATCTCGTTGTCTTCAATGACCCGCATGTCATTGGCCGTGTTGATGCCCAACTGACGCAGCTTGCGGTTCTCTTTCTCCAGCATGGTGACGCGGATGGCTGCTTCAAGCATGAGTGCGTAGCGTTGCAGATTCATCTGCGCCTGTGTATCGAAGGTGCCCGTTTCCAGGGCATCGAGCGTCAGGGCTCCCCATGGCTTGCCTTCCACATGGAGGCTCATTCCCAGACAGTCATGTACGGGTAGCGGTTCGCCGCGCCTATCGTCAAGCAAGCCGTCATAAGGGTCGGGAAGGACGCTGCCCGGCTCAAACCATGTGGGTTCGCGACGCGACAGAATGGTGGCGAACCGGGGATGTTGCGCAACGGCAAAGCGGCGGCCCAGCGCTTCATGGGCCAGGCCGGCGGCAGCCACCAGACGCAAGCCGCCTTCGTCCAGTTGCAATAGCCCCACGGCGTCGGAACGGAAGCGTTCCCGGAGCGTGTGCACAATGCGTTGAAGACGGACTGCGTCCGGGAGTTCTGTGACCAGATCGGCCAATATGAGCGAATTCATAGGGTAAATACTACCATGCTCGGTAATTTAAACCTTATATTCAGGGTAATTATTACCCTGGTATCGACGAGTGACAGAGGGTAAACCTTCATAAAAAGTTGGCACGGATGTTGCTTAGTTAGGGTTGTCACTAACTACGGAGGAACTTCCGTCATGAATGCCCATGTACCCATAGAGGTCGGCAATATGGCTGCGGAAGAGCTTATCGACTATATCGTGAGCCGCTTCCATACCGACCATCGGGCGCAGCTGCCCGAGCTGATCCGCCTGTCCCGAAAGGTCGAGCATGTGCACGCTGCCCATGCCCGATGTCCGGAAGGCCTGGCAGACGAGCTGGAGGGGCACCTCCAGGAACTCGAAAGTCACATGCTGAAAGAAGAACAGGTGCTGTTTCCCATGCTGGTCAGAGGCATGCACGGGCCCGCACGAGGCCCCATTTCGGTCATGCAGTTCGAGCATGAGCAGCATTTCGATGCGGTGGAGCGCATCCATCACCTTACCCATGACCTGATCCTGCCCGAAGACGCCTGCAGCACCTGGCGCGGCCTATACGAAGGCCTGAGCATCTACGCGCGGGAACTGACACAGCACATTCACCTGGAAAACGATGTGTTGTTCGCAAAGGCTACACAAGCAGTTAAAGGAGCGCAACATGCGTGAGTACAAGAAGTTGTGGTTGCTGTTGGCCGCCGTACTGGTGGTAACGTTCGGCGTCCTCGGATGGAGCGGGGTCGAAATCTATAAGCAGGTCCCGCCCATCCCGTCGCAGGTTGTGACGAACTCGGGTCAGGTCATCATGACCGACGAGCAGATACTGGATGGGCAAACCGCCTGGCAGAGCACCGGCGGGATGCAGGTGGGGTCTGTATGGGGGCATGGCGCTTACCAGGCACCCGACTGGACGGCCGACTGGTTGCATCGTGAACTGCTGGCCTGGCTGGATCTGGGTGCGCATGACCTTGCTGGCGTGCCGTTTGATCAGCTTGCCTCGCGCGATCAAGCCTATCTGAAGGATGAGCTTGTGCGTGAATACCGCAGCAACACCTTGAATCCAGAGACGCTGGTCGTCACGATTTCCGATCGTCGCGCACAGGCCATCGAGCAGGTTTCGGTCTATTACGACAAGCTGTATGGTGCTGATCCGGAACTGCGCAGTTCGCGTCAAAGCTTCGCCATGAAGGAAGATACGCTGCCCAGCGCCGAGCGCCGCGCAGACCTGGCCAAGTTCTATTTCTGGACAGCCTGGGCAGCTGCGACCGAGCGCCCCGGTACCGAGGTTACCTACACCAACAATTGGCCGCATGAACCCTTGGTGGACAACAAGCCTTCCACCAATAACGTCATCTGGTCGGTGGTGAGTGTCGTGGTGCTGCTGGCCGGCATTGCCTTTCTGGTATGGGGGTGGGCCTTTACACATCGTGAAGAGCCTGAACCCGAAGCACCTAAACAGGACCCTTTGCTTGCTGTCGGTCTGACCCCTTCGCAACGCGCACTGGGAAAATACCTGTTGATGGTCGTCGGCCTGTTCATCTTCCAGATTCTGTTGGGCGGCTTTACCGCACACTACACGGTGGAAGGGCAGACTTTCTACGGCATCGACGTGTCGCAATGGTTCCCGTATGCCCTTACGCGTACCTGGCATTTGCAGACCGCGCTGTTCTGGATTGCCGCCGGTTTCCTGGTTGGGGGTCTGTTCCTGGTCCCCATCATCAATGGCGGCAAAGATCCAAAGTATCAAAAACTGGGTGTCGACATCCTGTTCTGGGCGCTGATCGTGCTGGTGGTGGGTTCCTACATCGGCAACTATCTGGCCATCGCCCAGGTATTGCCGGCACATCTCAATTTCTGGCTGGGACACCAGGGTTATGAATACCTGGAACTGGGTCGCTTCTGGCAGATTGTGAAGTTCCTCGGCCTGGCCTTCTGGTTGTTGCTCATGCTGCGCGGCATCATGCCTGCCTTCAAGCAAAAGGAAGGCGACAAGAATCTGCTGGCACTGCTGACTTTTTCCATTGTTGCGGTCGGCCTGTTCTATGGCACCGGCCTGTTCTATGGCGAGCGTACGCACATCACCATCATGGAGTACTGGCGCTGGTGGGTGGTTCACCTGTGGGTTGAAGGCTTCTTTGAAGTATTTGCCACTGTGGCGCTGGCCTTCATCTTCTCCACCATGGGCCTGGTTTCGCAACGCGGCGCAACCATTGCCAGCCTGGCGTCGGCTTCACTCTTCATGCTGGGCGGTGTGCCCGGTACTCTGCATCACCTCTACTTCGCAGGTACAACCACGCCCGTCATGGCCATCGGCGCCAGCTTCAGTGCGCTGGAAGTGGTTCCTCTGATCGTCCTTGGCTACGAGGCATTCGAAAACTGGCGCCTGAAGGAACGTGCGCCCTGGATGCAGTCGTTGAAGTGGCCAGTCCTGTGCTTCGTTGCGGTTGCCTTCTGGAACATGCTGGGTGCCGGTGTCTTCGGCTTCATGGTGAACCCGCCCATTGCGCTCTACTACATCCAGGGGCTCAATACCACGCCTGTGCATGCTCATGCCGCGCTCTTCGGGGTTTATGGCTTCCTGGCATTAGGCTTCACTTTGCTCGTGTTGCGCTACATCGTCCCCGGCTTTGTTTTCAACGACAAGCTGATGCGCCTGGGTTTCTGGGGCCTGAACTGGGGCCTGGTGCTCATGATCGCAACCAGCCTGCTGCCCATCGGCATCATCCAGGCCTACGCCAGTGTTACGGAAGGCATGTGGTATGCCCGCGGCGAAGAATTCATGCAGCAGCCGCTGTTGCAGAATCTGCGCTGGGTGCGCACCTTCGGTGACATGGTCTTCATTGTGGGTGGCTTTGCCATCGCCTGGCAGGTTGTGATCGGTGTGTTCGGCGGCGGTCGCCGCAGCACCGAACCGGCTGGGGGTGCCGTGGCACCCGCCGAGTAAGACGGTGCTGATCCCAGCCTGGCCATTGGGCCGGGCTGGGCGGCACAAGAAGCTGTCAAGTTTCACCCGCAGTAATACTTACCGCCTGCTTCCCCAGGCGGTTTTTTTTATCTGTGAACCGTTACTGTCCAGCCCGAGTTGTGTCGCGTCGGGTCAACTCAGCAGTTCAAACGACTGAATTCAATGGATCAAGGTGAGCGTGTCGGCGCCTTCCTTCAATACCCAGACACTGGACCCGGTTTCCCTTGCGACTCGCCGGATCTCATTTTCATTCATTACCGAGAAGGCGGTGGACAGGGCATCCGCCATGGTGGCAGTGGCGGTTTCAACGGAAACCGAACGGTAGCGCGGCACGGCGTGGCCGCTGCGAGGGTTGAAAATGTGGGTGATCTTGCCATCGGTATCCAGCACGGTGGCGCGGCCGGCTGAAGTACTGACCGCACGGTTGCGAATGTCGATAACTTCCAGGGGCCTGCGGTGATCAGTGTCGTCGGCCAGGCCCACTCGCCATGGCCGCATTCTGTGCAGTTGATTCAAGCCGCGAACCTCACCCATGTTGATCAGGGCGTGCTCCAACCCCGCATCGCGCAGAAGCTCCGTCA
>JBAYOJ010000046.1:0-11402 GCA_041678385.1 Burkholderiaceae bacterium
ACCCGCCAGGCGAAAATGCTGGCCCCCGAAAGGGGTTCGAGTACCGTCGCATAATAATAAAGGGCAGCGAACAGGACAGACGAGAATACCGAGAGGGCCACCCCCTGTTTCAAAACATGCTCCTGCAGAGTCGGTTGAAACGAAACAGACGTTCACGTTTCAGAATGGTTTCCAGACTGGCAGGGGCCTGGCCCGGCGGCGCAACCAGTTCGGGTACCTGGGGCATGAGTTCCTTCACCAGGTCGGGGTGAGCTGCAAGCAAGCGCAGCATCAAATCATCCGGCTCATACAGCGTCATCCCGTATCCTCGTAATTCCGTACGGTTGAAATCACGAATATTGCGGGTGACGATGGCCGCAGTGCGCGACGGGTAGCGGCTCTTGGCTGCCCGGCCAGCGGCAATCACATGCCAGTCCTTGGGGTCGCTGCGATGCAGCCCCTTTTCGTGATGACTGACGTCGCCCTGGTTGGCCATCGGGTGCTCACACTGCAAGCTGGCCCATTGAGACTCAATATCGGCGAGCGGCACACCCCATATGCGTGAAGCATTGCGGCACCATTCGCTACCAATGCGGTCACTCCAGACCGGAATGAAGCATCCATGGCCAGCCAGATGCAAGAGCACACGCCGCAGCACATTGGACAGCAGCACGCAGGTATCCAGCACCAATAGGCCTGGAATGGCATTAGCAGCCGCGGCCCCGGTTGAAGTACGCACGGGCATCTGCTGAGCTTGCAAGGGGGAATGGATGGCCGCCTGCCCCACGCCACCGGTACTCAAGCCTGCGACTGAAACACCAGGCATGGCGTCAAGGCTGTTGTGCTTGATGCTCATGAATATCTCTGCAGTTCCAGCATCACCTTACGTGTGCGCAAAGGCCGCCCGAGCAACTCATCCAGTTGTGCACGCAAGATCGCCCGCAGGCGTTTTTCCTCGCCAGGCGCATCGAAGTCAGGCATTGCCCCCCCCAAACCATAGCCGGTTTCCTCCAGCAAGGTCCATTCGAATCGCCGCAAGGCGCCAGCGGCGCTTTCGCCTTGCTCAAGCGCTGTCAGCGCAGCATCATAGGCATCGTAAAGTTTCGGATGAGGGTCTTCACGGGGCAACAGCCGAAGCAAGAGTTCGTTCATATACCAGGCCGACATCAATGAACGCCCACCCAGTTGCCGCACCCCCGCCAGGTCAGCACGGGTCAAAGTCTTGACTTCGCCGGCTCCCGTCCAAGAAGCAATCAGCGGCTGAAATGCCGCCAGCACCGGGCGCAGGGCCGAATAAGGGCGTTTCGCGCCCTTGGCCACCATGGCAACATTGCCATGATCACGGCTGAAAATCTGCACAATCAACGATGTCTCGCGCCAGGCCGAAGCATGCAGCATATAGGCCCTGACGTTGTGGATGCGCTGGGCGCGGCTACTCATACCCCAGATCGCGTAAGGCGCTCTCGCGTTCCGACCACCCCTTGCGCACTTTGATGTAGACATCCAGGAAAACGGGTTTTTCCATGAGCTTGACGATATCCTGACGCGCTTCGGTGGCAATGCGTTTCATGTGGCCGCCACCGGCGCCCAGCAGTATGGGACGATGACTTTCGCGTTCGACCACGACGCACGCGGAAATCCGCGCCCCGGTCTCGTTTTCTTCCCATTGCTCGATGACGACGGTACACCCATAGGGCAGCTCGTCGCCCACCAGCCGGAAGATTTTTTCACGGATCAGCTCCGCCACGATGAAGCGCATGGAGCGATCAGTAAGCGCGTCGGCCTCGAACATGGGCTCGCCCTCTGGCAGACGGGCTGAAATTTCGGCAAGCAGTTGGTCGAGCTGTACATCTTTGACGGCGCTGACGGGCACCACTGCAGCATAGGGGAATTGCTTGAGCAGCTTCTCGGCAAATGGAAAAAGGTCATTCTTGCTTTTCAAGCGGTCGACCTTACTGAGCACCAATATGGTTTTCTCGGGGGCCGGCAGCAGCGGCAAGAGCTGCTCATCGCCCAACGACCATTTGCCCGCTTCGACAACATGGACCACGACGTCCACTTCAGCCAGCGCCTGGGTCACAACCCGATTCATCATACGGTTCATGGCGCCACCATGCCGCGTCTGAAAGCCTGGGGTATCCACAAACACGAATTGTTCGTTTTCGCGCGTCAGCACGCCGTGGATACGATGACGTGTCGTCTGAGCCTTACGCGAAACGATGGAAAGTTTGGCGCCTATCAGCGCATTGGCCAGCGTGGACTTGCCCACATTCGGGCGCCCTACGATGGCAACGAAACCGCAACGGAATGGAGTGGTCATTTGTGTTCCTGAGACAATGCCACAGGCAGGCTGAGCTGGGTGCGCCGCTTGCGGCGGCGCGGCGCACCCGATATGCCTTCCATGGCGTCGAACCGCTCGATAGCCAGCTGAGCCGCCGCCTGTTCGGCCGCCCTACGGCTGGACCCCGCCGCCTGTACGGATATTTCAAGCTGCGGCACTTCGCACACCACTTCGAACAGCTGATCGTGTGCTGCGCCGTGCGTCGCAACTACGGTGTAAATGGGCAAATCCAGCCGCAAGGCCTGTAACTGTTCCTGCAGCAAGGTCTTGGCATCCTTCCCTTGGCTGCGCGGGTCGACATTGAGCAGGCGCCCTTCATAGAGCGCCGCAATAACGCGCTTGGCCGGCTCAAAACCGCCATCCATGTAAATGGCGCCGAAAATCGCCTCTACGGCATCCGCCAGTATGGATGGACGCCGAAAGCCGCCGCTTTTGAGTTCACCTTCACCCAGACGCAGGTATTCGGACAGTGAAAGCAAGTTTGCAATGTCTGCCAAAGTGGCCTGACGTACCAGATTGGCCCGCATGCGGGAAAGATCGCCTTCGTCGGTAGCGGGAAAGCGCTCGAACAGCAGCGAGGCAACGACGAAATTCAGCACGGCATCGCCAAGGAATTCCATGCGTTCATTATGGTTGACGCTATGGCTGCGATGCGTCAGTGCCTGCTGCAGCAACGCCCTGTCACTGTAGCTATAACCCAACGCTGTTTCCAGCCTTGAAAGATTGGCCGCCATTATCTGACCCTGCCAATGCGGCTGGGCTCACTGAAGTTCATCCACACCATGAACGCGCGCCCGACGATGTAATTGTCGGGCACAAAGCCCCAATAGCGACTGTCCAGGCTGTTATCACGGTTGTCGCCCATCATGAAATAATGGCCCGGCGGCACGGTACACCGCACTGCGCCGTTGGCATAGTCGCAGTTTTCACGATAAGGGAAGTTGAGAACGGGCATGTATTCCTGGCGTTGCTGGCGGTTCAACAGAATGTCGTGCTGCGTACCGCCTATGGTTTCGGTGTAACGGCCCACGTAAGACGAGCGGTCGGGTTCGTAATAGTCGCCGGCACGTTCCATTTCGACGGGCTGCCCGTTTACCATCAATACCTTGTCGCGATACTGCACGACGTCGCCCGGCAGACCGATGACACGCTTGATGTAGTCAATGGAAGGGTCCACCGGATACCGGAACACAACAACATCGCCGCGCTTCGGATCGCCCAGTTCAACCACCTTGCGATCAATAATGGGCAGACGAATGCCATACTCGTATTTGTTCACCAGGATCAGGTCACCGTTCTGAAGCGTGGGAAGCATGGATCCGGAAGGAATGCGAAAGGGTTCAAACAGGAAGGAGCGAAGCAGGAACACCACCAGGATGACCGGGAAAAAACTGGCGCAGTATTCCACCCACCATGGCGGCCGGTTGGCCTTGTCATAAGCTTCCTGGCGCAAACGCGCGGCTTCGGCTTTGTCCAGCCCTGCAATGGCTGGTTCGATGGCGCCCATGGCCGCCACGGCGCCGGTGCGCCGCTGATTCCTTAGCCAGACCACATCGAGACACCACACGATGCCGGTCACCACCAGCAACACGAAAAGAATCAGGGCAAAATCCCAGCTCATACAGGTATTCCCTCGGCTACGTTATTTATCTTCAACCTGCAAGATAGCAAGAAATGCTTCCTGAGGTATCTCGACGTTGCCAACCTGCTTCATCCGCTTCTTGCCGGCCTTCTGCTTTTCAAGCAATTTCTTTTTGCGGCTGATGTCACCACCGTAGCATTTTGCCAACACATTCTTGCGCAAAGCCTTCACGTTCTCGCGGGCAATGATTTCCGCACCGATGGCCGATTGAATGGCGATATCGAACATCTGGCGCGGAATCAGCCCACGCATGCGGGACACCACCTCGCGGCCGCGATAACGGGCGTTACTGCGATGCACGATCATGGAAAGCGCATCCACGCGGTCGCCGTTGATGAGCAGATCGACCTTCACCACATCTGAGCTGCGGTATTCCAGGAAGTCGTAATCCATGGACGCGTAGCCGCGCGATACCGATTTGAGCTTGTCGAAGAAATCCAGCACGATTTCGGCCAGGGGCATTTCGTAGCTGAGCTGCACCTGCCGGCCGTGATACGTCATGTTGGTTTGCACGCCACGCTTGGCGTTACACAACGACATGACCGGCCCAACGTAGTCTTGCGGCATGAACAGTGTCACCGTGACGATGGGTTCGCGGATTTCTTCTGTAGAGGCCACTTCCGGCATCTGTGCCGGGCTTTCCACATAAATGGTACGACCGTCGCGCGTCACCACCTCGTACACCACCGAAGGTGCCGTGGTGATGATATCCATGTCGAACTCGCGTTCCAGACGTTCCTGCACGATCTCCATATGCAGCAGGCCCAGGAAGCCGCAGCGGAAACCGAAACCCAAGGCCTGAGAGACTTCGGGCTCGAACATCAGGGATGCATCGTTGAGTTTCAACTTTTCGAGCGCATCGCGCAGTTGATCGTATTCACTGCTTTCCACCGGATAGACACCGGCGAACACCTGCGGCTTGACTTCCTTGAAGCCCGGCAAGGCTTCGCTGGCCTTGCGCGAGGCCAGCGTGATGGTATCGCCCACCTTGGCATCTTCAAGCTGTTTGATGCCGGCAATAACGAAGCCGACCTGCCCTGCGGAAAGCGATTCGCGGGGCTGGGACTTGGGTGTGAACACCCCTATGTGTTCACATGGATGGGTGGCACCCGTGGCCATCAGCAGGATTTTATCCTTGGGGCGAAGCACGCCGTTGATGATGCGCACCAGCATCACCACACCCACATAGTTGTCGAACCAGGAATCGATAATCAGCGCTTGCAGGGGGGCTTCGGTGTCGCCCTTGGGCGGCGGGACGCTGCGAATGATGTTTTCGAGGATATCGTCGATGCCTTCACCTGTTTTGGCGCTGGCCCGAATGGCGTCGGACGCATCAATGCCGATGACGTCTTCGATTTCCTGGGCTGCAGCGTCAGGCTCTGCCGAAGGCAGGTCCATCTTATTAAGGACGGGAATGACTTCGACGCCCAGATCGATGGCTGTATAACAGTTGGCCACAGTTTGGGCCTCGACGCCCTGAGAGGCATCAACGACCAGCAGGGCGCCCTCACAGGCGGAAAGAGAACGGCTCACTTCATAAGAAAAGTCGACGTGACCTGGTGTGTCGATGAGATTCAAGGCATAAACCTTACCGTCGCGCGCCTTGTATTCGAGCGAAGCGGTTTGGGCCTTGATGGTGATGCCGCGTTCCTTCTCGATATCCATGGAATCGAGCACCTGCGACGACATCTCGCGATCGGCCAGCCCCCCGCAGCGGTGTATCAGGCGGTCGGCAAGCGTCGATTTGCCATGGTCGATGTGAGCGATGATGGAAAAATTGCGGATGTGATCCATATACCCGGGAACGTGTGGCCCGCAAGCGCGAGCCGTATGTGCATGAAATCTTAGGCGAAAAAAGAAGGGGGAGCGCCCAGGGCGGTCCCCCTTCGCAACATGGCATTTTAGCCGTTTATTTGCGGGGCGTTATGGTGACCCACTGGGACTGCTCGCCACGCATGACCAGAACCGCCGCCGGACGTGATTTGTCCAGCTTGCTCACGACCGATGCATACTGCGACGGACTGGAGATATCGGTGTCGTTGACGGTCAGTACGATATCACCCTGGGTGAGGCCCGCTTCGGCGGCGGGGCCTTCCGCTTCAGTAACCTGCACTCCGCCTTCGAACTGGAACTTGTCACGCAAGGATGCCGGGACTTCGCCCACTGTCAGCCCCAAAGCGTCAGCCGGGCCCGATTGGGGAGTGGTCCCGCTGCTTGGCTGGTCTTCATCCGTGCTGGGCATCTCGCCGACCTTCACGTGGACAGTCATGCTTTTGCCCTTGCGCCAGAGTTCCATGGAAGCACGGGTGCCGGGCTGGGTCGCCCCCACCAGGCGGGGCAGATCGGACATGTGTGTGATTTCCTTGCCATTGAAGCCGGTAATCACGTCACCCGAACGCACACCTGCCGCGTCGGCCGGGCCGTCTCGTTCTACGTTGCTGACCATGGCGCCCATCGCCTTGGGCAGGCCGATCGCCTTGGCGACCTCTTCCGAAACCGTGCCGATCTGCACACCGATGCGACCTCTGGTGACCTTGCCGTGATCCTTCAGCTGCTCGACCACCTGCATGGCCTCGTCGATGGGAATGGCGAGCGAGATCCCCATGAAACCGCCGCTACGCGAGACGATCTGGGAGTTCACGCCGACCACGCGGCCGGACAGATCAATAAGCGGCCCACCAGAGTTGCCTGGATTCACCGCTACGTCGGTCTGGATAAAAGGCAGATAATCCCCTGTTTCGCGGTTGATGGCACTAACGATGCCCGCCGTCACGGTGGATTCCAGACCAAAGGGTGAGCCGATGGCCAAGACCCACTGCCCCTTGCGCAAGGAGCGGGATTCGCCGATGGGCAGTGGCGTGAGCCCCTTGGCCTCGATCTTCAGCAGGGCGAGGTCGGTGCGTGCATCCGTGCCGACGGTTTTCGCCTTGTATTCCTTGCCGTCGGTGAGCGTCACAAAGATGTCGCTGGACCCGGACACGACGTGATTGTTTGTGAGGATGAAACCGTCTTCGGTGATGACGAAGCCGGAACCGACCCCACGGGGAACGGTGCGCTCCTCGGGAGCCTGTTCACGTTCGCCGCGGCCGCGCGGTTGGCCTGGCATGGGAGGCAGGAAGTCCGGCCCGAAAAACCAACGAAACATTTCGTAAGGGTCATTGCCCCCGGAACCCATGCGGTTGCGCACCCGTACGGTTTCAGTGGTGCGGATGTTGACCACTGATGCCTCGGTCTTTTCAACGACCTGGGTAAAGTCGGGCATGGACTGTTCCAACGCCGACACAGGCTGCGCCATGGCAGTTCCGCCTACGGGGGCGAATGCGAGCAAGGCCGCGGCGGTCGCGCCGGCCACCAAGCGCAGGATGCGGTTGTTGCCTAGCTGGTTCAATTGCATCTTTTATCTCCGGTTGAAATCAGCGTGCCGCCAGGGGCACATATTCGGTTCGGTCGGCCAGATCACGTACTGTGTCGCCAGGGACTTCACCGAGCACGGTCAGCCAATGCGTACCCATGCGTTTGCGATAGACGCTCATCGCCCCTTTGCGCACCAGGCCGGGCACCTTGGCCTGCTTGCCGTTCTCGGTGTATGCCTCGATGAAAACGGAGATTGACGACAAACCGTCGGACGCCACCAACTGCTTGACCTGACGGCCCGCCTTCATCTGACGGGCCACCTGGGTCAGGGGCTGGTAGCCTGGCGGCAGGGGAATACGCCAGCCTTCCGAGGCAAGATTGACTTCAATCATAGGAATTTCGATCACCTGCCATCCTTTTGTGCTCCATGTGGGACTCAATGCCTCGGATTCAACTTCTTTGCCGACATCCAGGGTATTGAACACAATCTGGGTCAGCACCCCTTCAGGCGCCAGGGTCTGCATCCTGAGCAGCAAGCCAGTTTCCTGGTCGGCGCACAGACGGTAACCATAGCGATGTGCATCGCGCGGCGTCAGGGTGAGAACATGACATTCCCGGTCGGCAACCCGCTGCGGTGCCTCGCTGAGCTGCAAATCGTAATGGATGGGTAAACGGTCGCCTTCATCAAACAGGATGGCAGGGAAACGGTCGGGGTCACGTCGTTCCACCAGCACAACCTGGTGGTCAGGCAGCAGGCACTGTGTGGTTTCGTTATGCCGTATGTATTCGCGAGGCTGGCCATCAAGCGTCGCAATGCGTTCGCGTTCGCCAGTACCGTCAACAATATGGACGACTCGCGTAGACAGCACCGTGCTGCCCTGCTGATAAGTGTAAACACCGGCGTAATCGAGATTTCGTGCAGCCTGCTGCATTTTCTGCAGGAGTTCCATGCCTGGAGAGCTTGTCACCGCTTCGGCCGATGTGCTTTGTGCCGATGCGTTTGCCATGAAAGCCAGCAACATCAGGGAAGCCAGACCTTTCGCCGCCCACGCCTTGGGTATGCCAACCCTGCGCGGGCCGCCGCCGACATATGGCGCCTCACCCCCTGCATGGGTACCAGGACTCATCGCTTGCCTCCGGTGATCTCGAAGGATGCCTGGCGCACCGGACCGACCCCTGTGATATCGCGATGCGCAGCAACGTAATCATGAAGACCTTCGTTGCCATTCACGGCCAGAACGGGAGGTTCGGCACTCACACTTTCAGTGGTGGTGAAATAAGGCAGGCTTACCCACGCCACTGCCGCCACCGCTGCGGCAACCGCCAGACCCTGCAAGCCGAATCGTTTGTAGCGCCGCGCCGACAAGGCATGTGGGGCAACGATGGGCGGTTCTTCGTCGATGGCCCGGCTGATACGGGCATACAGGAAGTCGCTGGGCCTGATGGCCAGCTCGTCGCTGCGCAACACGTCGCCGATCATATGATACGTATCCCAGACCTGCCGCCCGTAGGGCGTGTCGAGATCCTCAGGCCGGATGTCGGCTTCCCCGTCTATCCAGGCCGAAATGGACGCTTCAGGGGATGCCTGATGTTCCTGCTCCTGCATCAATTGCATCTCGAATGACTCCTTACCAACGACGATCCGAATCGGGATCGCCCCCCATTACTGATTTCAGCTGCGAAGCAATGGCCTCGCGAGCCCTGAAAATTCTCGAACGCACCGTACCGATGGGACAGCCCATGCTCTGGGCGATATCCTCGTAGCTCATGCCTTCGATTTCGCGCAGAAGAATTGCGGTGCGCAAATCTTCGGGAAGTGACTGCATGGCTGCATTGACCGTTTCCGCTATCTGACGGCTGGCCAGCACGGATTCCGGTGTGCTGATGTCTGTTAGGTTGTCAATTTCATCAAAAGTTTCACCATCGGCGGTTTCAACCAGCGATGAAGTGACAGGCCGCCTGCTGCGGGCCGCCTGCCAGTTGCGTGCAGTGTTGATGGCAATGCGGTACAGCCATGTGTAGAAGGCGCTGTCACCACGAAACTGAGGCAAGGCACGGTAGGCCTTGATGAAGGCTTCCTGGGTTACGTCCTCGATTTCCGAGGGGTCGCGGATCATGCGCGATAGCAATCTCATGATCTTGCGCTGGTATTTGAGCACCAGCAGATCAAAGGCCCGTTTTTCGCCCCGCTGCACACGGGCCACGAGCTCTGCGTCGACATCACGCTGGTTCATGGATTTTCCTTGTTCTGATGGCCGTTCTTCCCAAGTGCGCCAGCATGCACGCACAAGGCGAGATGACTCCACAATGGGGCCGGAATGGAAGATTTCCAGACTACCAGATGCAGGGCCGGCCCGGTCGACAAGCTAGGCTGCAACCTGAGGGTAACCCAGCCCGGGCCCCGCCACACGTGAGTCAGCGCCAATTCCGGAAAATCAGGGTGCATGCGGAAACAGGCGCGGCCTGCGTCCCAGTGCAGGATATATGCCTTGCGGCGCCAGTGTTTGAAGGCACGCAAGGCGGCCAGCAATACCGCCAGGCCCATGCAGGCGTAAGCAGATAAGCCCCATGCCGCGCCTGCCAGAACCAGGGTGAGGGCAGCATGAATGATGCAGAGTGCCCCCAGGGCCAGGACCACCGACCCGGCAACGCCCGCCAGAGGCGGGGTTGTGGCGGACCAGGTGGTGGAACTCACCCCGGGTGACCTGGTCAGACCCGCCGTACGACCATAGAGCCGTTAGTGCCGCCGAAGCCGAAAGAGTTCGACAGGGCAACGTCGATCTTCATGTCCCGCGCCGTATTGGCGCAGTAATCGAGATCGCACTCGGCGTCTTGAGTGAAGATATTGATGGTGGGCGGCGATATTTGCCGATACACCGCCAGCGTCGCGAATACGGCTTCCACACCCCCGGCCGCACCCAGCAGGTGGCCGGTCATGGATTTGGTGGAATTCACCACCAGCTTGTAGGCGTGGTCGCCCATCGCCAGCTTGAGCGCCACCGTTTCGTTGCGGTCGCCCAGCGGTGTGGATGTGCCGTGCGCATTCACGTAGTTGATGTCTTGCGGCACAATGCCAGAGTTTCGCATTGCGTTCACCATGCCTCGGCGCGGGCCGTCACTATCGGGCGCCGTAATATGATGAGCGTCGGAACTCATGCCAAAGCCGGCGAATTCGCCATAGATGCGGGCACCACGCTTGCGGGCGTGTTCGTATTCTTCGAGTACCAGCACGCCTGCGCCTTCACCCAGCACAAAACCGTCGCGGTCGACATCCCAGGGGCGCGAGGCCGTTGTGGGATCGTCGTTGCGTGTTGACAGGGCACGCATGGCCGCAAAGCCACCAACCCCCAGCGGAGACACGGTGGATTCGGTACCGCCGGCAATCATGATGTCGGCATCGCCGTATTCGATCAGACGCGCTGCGTCACCGATCGAATGCAGACCTGTGGTGCAGGCTGACACGACAGCATAAGTGGGCCCTTTCAGGCCCAGCATGATGGAAAGCTGCCCCGATACCAGATTGATCAGCGATGCCGGGACAAAGAACGGCGAAATGCGCCGGGCGCCGCGTTCCAGGTATTCGATCTGCTGTTCTTCAATGCGTGGCAGGCCGCCTATGCCCGAGCCGACAATGGCGCCGATACGATCAGCATTCTCTTCGGTGACTTCGATCCCCGAGTCACGCCAGGCCTGTACGCCCGCAGCGATACCGTAATGGATGAAGGTATCCATCGTCTTGGCCTCTTTGGCCGAGATGTATTGCGTAACGTCGAAATCCTTGACCTCACCCGCGATCTGAGCGTTGAGCGGCGATGGGTCGAAGCGTGTGATGCGACCGATCCCGGAGCGACCATTGACGAGATTGTCCCACGCGGTATCTATATCGTTGCCGACTGGCGAAACAATACCAAGACCGGTTATGACGACACGTCGTTTCACGGATGACTCCTAATAAAAAAGCGGTTCGGAGCGGCAGACGAACCGTGTCGCCAACCCTTGTGAGGTATGGCCCTACAGCGGGACTGCCCCTGGAAACCGCCTTGAGGTAGCGCCGCGCACAGCAAAGCGTGCGCCAACCTGGAAAGT